>VXZF01000131.1 GCA_009845645.1 Gemmatimonadota bacterium
CCGCCCGTCTGCTCCGACACCTCGACCATCCGCCCCTCGCCGGTATTCCAGAACAACTGCGGTGGTTGACGGTACTCGATCTCCTTCTGCGTCGAGTTGATCTCTGGCTCGATGTGCCCATTGGCCAAGATCAGGTCTTGGTACCCGTCGAGATCGTAGTCGAAAAAGCGCAGTCCAAAGGTCAGCGGCTGCAGCGTTGCCTGCATCAGCCGAGCCTTGCCCGCAGCATCGACGAAAACCTCGCTTCCAGCTTGGCTGTAGAGCGAGAGCGCCTCGCGGCTGAAGTTGCCAATGGCAATGGAGAGCACGCCGTCATTGGCGACTGAGGTAATATCTACGCCCATCCCCGCTCGCGCTCGCCCGGTCTCGTCGTAGCCGATGCCCGCGGCGAGACCCCGCTCCGCAAAGCGGCCCCCACCTAAGTTTTGTAACAGGAAATTGGGCTGGGTGTCGTTAGTGACGACCAAGTCGATGCGACCGTCGTCTTCAAAGTCGGTCATGGCCACGCCCATGGACTTGCCCTCGGGCAATAGCAGGCCCGCTTCTTCGGTGATCTCCTCGAAGCGGCCCTCGCCTAGGTTGCGATAGAGCCTCGGCGTCGAGCCGGGGTACTGCTTCGGCGTAGCGTAGGACTTTCCCTTGCCATCTTGCGTAGTGTATATGTCGGTGCTGGGCGACCAATGCACGTAGTTGGTGACCAACAGATCCAGCCAGCCGTCGCCATCCACATCAACCCAGGCCGCGCCCGTGGACCACTCGGGGTTTTCGTTGCCCGCATCATCCCGCCAGATCGCACCTGCCAAGCCCGCTTCTTGTGCCACATCGACAAAGCGACCCGCGTCGTTGCGCAAGAGCAGGTTCGGCCCCAAGGTCGTCAGGTAGATATCCGGGTCGCCATCGGCGTCGTAGTCGGCAATCGTCGCACCCATGCCATAGACCGAGAAGTCTAGACCCGCGCGTTCCGTTGCGTCATCAAAGGTGCCGTTGCCGAGGTTGCGGTAGAGCTTGCCGGGGGCCTTCTCTCCGCCCCAGCCCTCGCTATTGACCAAGAGTACGTCCAGCCAGCCATCGCCATCGTAATCAAAGAGCGCACAGCCGCTGCCCATAGTTTCCGGCATCCACTTGTCGCCGCGCGCACCAGTCTCGTGTCTGAATTCGAGACCAGCCTCTCGCGTCACATCGACAAAGCGCACCGCAGGAGCCTCTTTCCGCCCGCGCCCCACTGCGTAGTCGGCAGCCGGTTTGGTGTACTCAGGCTTCGGAGCCGGCTCCGAAGGCTCTTCTGGGCCGCACGCAGTCCACAACACCGCGCCGACCAACAGTCGCCAGATCGTGCTATGAGATGTTGGCATAAAATTTGCGTCCTATTACGTACTTCCTCGTCATATCTCTTCCTTCAAGCCTTGCAGTGTGAAAGGTGTGATACACAGGTGTTTGCTAGAGTAAACGACACGCAAAAAGAATGCAATCGGACTAGCTCGGCATGAATCGCAGCGAAGCCTACATCGCCGACGAAAAATTGACTTACCTACTGCACGACGAAAGCAAGAACGGTCTATTCGTTCTATTAGGCTATGACGACCACAATGTCGAGGACTTACGCAGAGGTCTGTTAGTCATCGTCAGGACGCAACCGCTTGCCGAACGCATTGCAACTGAGCACGGCACCAAATACATTATCCTTGGATATATTGACACACCATCATACGGCTTATTTCATCTGCGCACCGTTTGGTTTATTCGCCACGGCGAGACCGCGCCGCGTTTTGTAACGGCCGTTCCACAAAGGAGTTAGTCCATGAATACCCTAGCCGAACCCCTAGATGAACCCCTAGATGAACACCGACGGGCTGTCCTAACAGCCGATCAACCCGAAGCCGAGCTGATCGCCGGCGATGTCGGGGTCGTGGTCTTCATTCACGGCGAAGGAGCCGCGTACGAGGTGGAGTTTCCCAACCGCGCTGTCCTCACCTTGGAGGCCGATCAAGTGCGGGCACTAGGCATGGAGGAAATTCTCCACGTGCGCCCTCAACCACCCTCCCCCAACGGATGAACGTGGATCTTGAGCGCCTCGCGGTTGTCGTGTGGATGCTCTAGCCGGTAGCGGCGCGTCAACTCTTGCGCCGACTCGTCGATCTGGTAGTACTGGTAAGCCTGCTCGGCGACGAGGGCCGCAGCCTCGCGGCCAAGGGCGCGCAGCGAGAGCATCCGGTGGTAATGGGCGACGCGGTCTTCCGGGTCAATGGCCAATACACCATCGAGAGCCTCCAAAGCCTCCTCAAAGCGTCCATCTAGATACAGCACCCGGCCCAAGTTCCGCCACGTAGCACGATCCTCGGAAAAGTCGCGCAACACTCGGCGATACGCCTGCGCCGCAGCCTCGTAGCGGCCATCCTCCTGCAACACCACGCCCCAGACCCAAGCCGTCTGCCCGTCGCCGCTAACTAACGCCTCGCAGTCCTCCAAATGCTCGTAGGCCCGCTCCAAGTGGCCGTCGCGCACTGCAACCTTGGCCAAGTTGCGGCAACCGTCCAAGCGCTCCGGTGCTAGCTGTTCCACCGTTGCAAAGGCCCGGGCGGCTCCTTGGGTATCGTCTTGGAGCAGCAAGCCGATGCCATAGTCGTTGAAGCGCATCCAGTCGCCCGCATCCGGCGCACCCGCCGCGGACGACTCTCCCACCACCAACTCCACTTCGCCACGAGCAATCTCAGTTACCGGCAAATCCGGCACTTGGTCGAAGCGGCGGAACCCCTGGCGGTTGTTGTTAAAGGCAAATTCCGTATAGGCTCGGTCGAACTTGCGCCACAGCAGCCGCGCCCGCAGCGTCAGCTTGCGCCCCGCGTAGTCCTCAGGCACCCGGAAACTGTAGTGAGCGACATCCGCCGTACCCGGACCAATGGTGCGCACGTACACGGCGGTGACGATGTCCTGCGCGTTGCGCCGATGGATGGCTTGGCCTTTTGCATCGACCATCAACGCCTTGTAAAAGTGCGCTCCCGGGTCGACGTGCCCGTCGTCTTGCACCGCCCCGCTCAAAGCTAGCACCGCGTCGTCGTCGCTTACCACCGAGACCTCTAGCCAGCCCTCGTTGGAATCGTTGGTCCCGCCCGGGAAGGTGTGCCCAACGCCCTTATTGCGCACCACCACGTCGAATGTGTACTCGCCGCCGGGCACCAGCGCCGGCTGGCTCTTGTCCAGCGCGTAGTGCGCTTCTTCTTGGTGGTGCAGCGCAAACACATCGACGCTGAGTTTTTCGTCTTGCAGAAATTCCTCAATCCGCGCGATAGTCTCCTCGTCGCCGCGGATGAAGGGCAGGGCCGTGTTGACCGCCAAAAAGCGATGCGACTTGACGTACCCATCCCGCGCCGACACATCGCCAGCGACCGCTTCCTCCAGCGGCATGTGGCAATCCTGGCAGACCCGCTTGACACCGGGTAGATAGAACGTCCTAGAGGCGTTGAGCGCCACGCCGCTGTCGTGCCAATTGTCGAACTCGTTTTGGCCGCGCAGCCAGCGGTAGCCATTGACGCGCGAATCGAGACTGACCTTGTGGCAGGTGGCGCAAAACTCAGAGGTGCGGAAGAAGGGCTTGAGCATCTGCTTCTTGTGCACGATGGGCCGTGCCTTCAGCGCCGTGTCGTGCACAAAGCGGCCCACGCCTTCTTTGGCATTGGCGAACAGATAGGGATCTTCCTGCTCGTCGGCGATGTTATAGTTGCCGTTGCCGGTCTGGTCGTGAATTTCGTCGATGGCGTGGCATCCTAGGCAGGTCAGCCCGGCTTGGGCTTGGGGCGAGGCGCGGTCAATCTCCTCGGTCATTTTGCCCGCCAGCATCAACGCCGGATCGTGGCAACCCGAACACCACTTGGACTTGATCTTGGCCTCCTCGCCCGCCAAGTCCTTGTAATAGGCAATATGCGCGTCAACCTCCGCATTGCTCTCAGTCGAGTTGCTGCGCATGTGATTGATCGTCGCCTCGTAGAAGGGATTGTTAAACGAGGCAAAGCGGTGCGCTGACGTCGCCCACTGTTCGACGATGGCCGCGTGACAGCGGGCGCACGTCTCCGAACCAATCGGCTCGTTGACTACAAAACCGTACTCATCAATGTCTCCGGCGAGTTTTTCCGGCTGCGAGAGATCGCCGCGCGTAATGATCCGCGAGGGCAGAATATCTCCGGTCGTAGTCGTAGTAGCCGCCGGAAAAAAGGGGCTTTCAGCAGGAACGAAATTGGCGGGGATAAAGTCGTCTGGGGCAAAGTCAGCGACCTCCCGCGCTTTGGAACCTGGGCCAGTGTGCTTGCCAGCGGCAAATGCCTCCTCGGCCGCCTGCGTGTACTGCTCGCCGCTATAGCTCAACCCGTGTAGCACCACGGCGAGCGCCAACAGCCCGACCACTGCTATGGGCACAATGCGATAGCTCCGTGCAGAGGGCTTCCATAGTGAGAGGCGACGGTGAGCCAAGTAAAAGAGAGGAATCAAAACCGCCGCGGCCACATGGCTCCAGTACGCCACCGGATTGCCGCGATTGCTCGCCGCACTGAGGATGAACTGTCCGCTGATGGCCAGTATAATGCCCAGCGTCAGGGTGGCGATGCCGGTGTAGATAGCCCGTTTGCGGCTTTTGCGCCACACCGCCGGTAAGTGCCAAGCCACAAAGCCCAGCGCCAGTACCACCAGCACCCAACCGACGCCCGTATGCGACAGCACCATGACTTGGTAAAACTTGGGCAGGGAAATGTCGGTGACGGCGAAGTAGTCGAAATCGAGGGCGTCGGCCAGCCGGTTGGTCAGCAAATAGAGCGTATCGGCGACCATGAAGACGCCCAAGGCCACCACGGCCAGCAAGGTCCGTTGCTGGCGAGTGCTCAGGCGACTCGGGGTTCTCTTTTTCATGGCTTAGCTGAGTAGAGCGCGCATGGCCGGCGGGATTGCCGGGTTTCCTCCTTTAAAGATAGGAGGTACGCGCGATCTCTGGTAGGCTGCAACCCGAGGGGATGCTTATACCCACTGCCCTTCGGCTGAGCTCAGGTCGAAGCCTTGTAGCCAGCCGACGACTTTTTCGACCATGACTTGCGCGTGTTCGCTAAAGACGTGGTCGGCTCCGTCGATGACAACGAGTTCGGCGTTGTCCCTGGCTCGGGCGAGGATGTCGTGCGAGTCGTCAATCGGCACCACGTCGTCCTCGTTGCCATGCACTAGCAACCAAGGCACTACAATCTCGGTCCCACGTCTCACCACAGTGTCGATCTGAGCCATATCGTCCATGTAGGCTTGCGAGAGTGGGCAGTCCGGCTCGTCCCACATGCAGCCCTCGTCGGGCACCTCCTCGCCGAACTCGCGCTCGGCAAAGGCGTGCGTATGCACCATGCCCGCGAGGGAGACGAGCAGGTGAATGCGCTCGTCGCGGCTGGCGCGCAAGACGCCGACCGCCCCGCCCATGCTGTGGCCGACATAGCAGACCGAGTAGCCGTCCAAGGCGCTGAGCACCGCGCCGAGATCTTCGACTTCTTTGGAGATCGTCGCGTCGGCAAAGCGGCCCTCGGACGCACCGTTGCCGGCAAATGAAAAGCGCAGCGCATGAATGCCAGCGGCCGCTAATCCCTCGGCGAGTGCTACGACAAAGGGACGATCCTTGTTGCCAGTCACGCCGTGCCCCAAGACGGCGATGTGCCGCGATCCCTCCGTGCCGGCGTGAAAAGTGTAGTCCAGCACTTCGCCGGACGGGTTGCGAATGGTTCCGAACATGAGTTTCATCCTTCTCATTTTGGTGTTCGATCTGTGTGTCGTTGGGCTGTCTGCGCTTGAGAACACTCTCCGCCAGTGTTCTCCTTGTCCACATGGATAGCGAATCGCTGCTTGGATTACTGTTTGGGCGATAGATTATAGTTCACTCGACTAAGTCGCCGAGACCACAGGCCGAACCAAAGGTTTCTATCTTCCATCGTCCCTGCGAGCCGAGCGGGTGCCGCAGCCGAATCGCGCCTGGCGACATCGCGAGCTGTCGAAGTTCAATGCCGGTACTGCGAATGGTTCGGTCAACCATACTATGTCTGCGCACTTGGGATGGTGCGGACAAACCGGTGCTCGCCGTTGCATAGGCGTTTGTTGTGTGTGCGAGAATACGCCGCACATCGCGTTGGCTCGGCAGTACACGGCCTCCCCTACACCATGGTGCCAGCACCGCGACGGGATTGGAGCCCAGCATCCGGTTCCACACATCCGGTTCATCGGCATTTTCTGATCCATGGTGCGGAACCTTGAATACTGATGCCTTGCCGGTTGGCCGCTCCTCACTCTGCAGAATTTCTACCCAACCGCGCTTTTCCAGATCCGAACCGAGTAGCACCGCAATATCGTCAACGCCAATCCAGAGCACGACCGACATATCGTTGGGAGTAACATATGGAATCCGTGTCTTTGTCCGATTCTCTCTGGGGAACAGATTGCCAATAGATTGCAGGAAGTTCCAAAAAGCGACGTCACTAGGCGACAATGACCAGACCTCACAATTGCCCCAGGCATGGATACGTCGGTTGGCCGCAGCAAACGTGAGGCGCGACGCCTTGGACTCAAGCCAAGTGAATACGCGGTGTATCTCTCGAACTCCTGAACCGGCCTCGGAGAGGTGGCGACCTTCCAAAGCACCAACGGCCGCGAGAAATTCATTGTTGAGGAGAGCATTGGCACAACAGAAATCGGCCTTGCTGCAGACTTCCACTAGCCTCGTCATCCCGCATATGTGATCGTCGTGCCAGTGAGTCGCCACAACCAGATCAACCGCTTGCGCCGGATCGACGCCGATACTTTCGAGATACTCCAAGGCACGTGGGTTTCCTTCATCGTTGATACAGGAATCAACGATCACCCAGCAGCCGGAACCTATATGCAGGACGATGCTCTCACCGTAGCCGGGTCCGAACAACACGACCTCAAACTCATCCTCGTCTGGCGGACTCCCCGCTTCCCCAGCTTCTGTCACTGCTCGAAAGCCGCCATGATTTTATGCGCCCATTCCTCGCCATCCCGCAAATCGGTCTTAGTAATGGCCGGAAGATCGCGAAACACGATATAGGAAACACGCTTTTTCGCTCCCGCCGTGCGCTCGTAGCCGATCACCCAACGGAAGATGCTTCCGACCTGTAACTTGGCAGCATCATCTTCTAATATTTCATCTAGGGGGATGTTTGCTTCTTCCCCTGCATAGGTCGCCTTCGCCGTCAGGTCGATCAGTCTTGCGGTGAATTCTGTATCGTTTATCTCAGTGACATAGCCTTCCCACTCTTGTAGAGCGTGGAGAGTCTCAGGCGGTGATGGGCTTACTGGAGGCTGCGGTAGTTTCACAACTCGGGAGAGAACATCGCTATCCTGTTCATGGTCGGCGAACGCTGGCAGGGTTTCCTTTTCCATATCCTGGTCGTGGTCGTGTACACTTGTTGTCGGAGAGTCCGTTCCTTGCTCTAACACCAAGGTGATAGCTTGGTCCGCATTCTGAACGAGGGGCTCCTTCTGCACAGCATTCTCACCGAAATCGCTGAGCCTTTCATTCGGATTGGTATGTTGCACCGCTGTGGATTGAGCGGCCTGTAACATGAACTAGTCCTCCTTTGTTTTTGCTAAGGACATGATGTGATCAATAATACCGTTGCTACGCTCAAGTGACGTATCGAAGTTGTCCTCAAAAAGCTCCATCAAGCGCTCGGCGCTTCCCAACTCGGCATTGTCGATGGCATAGTGATCGTTGACCCTGACGTAAACTCCAGTTTGCCCCTTGCCAATCTGGTTGGACGGCTCCACCATAACGTTGATTTGACCGCCCGCTGGCCTTCCTTCAGGGGAGACTTGCGACATCGTCAGTGATGTCATCCCTCCATGTTTTCCATCTAACCCGAGGTCTTGTCCCCAAGTCCCCCACGGCTCCACCGGTGCCAGCGCTCTGCCGATCCGATCCCGTTCAGCCAAACTTTTTACTTGGAAATGAACATTACGGTTAATTCCGAACGCCCTGAGAGGCGTATGGAGCAGATGTTCCTTGAATATCCGTGAGACGAGATCTCGCAGGCGAATGTGAGGTGCCTGCAATGTTTCGACGGAAAATTTATCAACCGTGACCTGCAGGCGAAGCCACTTAGCAGCAAATTCTGTCACCTGCTGGTGAACGACCTGCAAATTGGCACAGTCTGCGACATCCTCCGAAAGGAGACCGTGCAGTGCAAACCAAGCCGGCGTGAAGATCGCCGGGTTGAAACTCCCGAGCAAGACGACACTCACGCCGCTGATCTCCGGTTCGATCCTCATGTTATCCATCCCCTCCGACATAGCTGATGCCATGCGTGGTCATGTTGCGAGTGGCCATTTTTTTTAACGCTTCGCTTCCACATCGGTTCTAGCCAGAACGGGACCACTACGAAGAGAGGCGAGTACCAAAGATGAATGAAGCCGTCGTCAGAGTTTATATGGCTCGGTCGCTCCCTAGATCCACCCAATGCAGCTTCACGAGATAATCTGTCCTGTCCGCGCCGCCGTCAAGAGGACGCGCAGCTTCATCAGCATCCGGCGAGAATATCTGCGATGCATCGTCATGTACTCCGCGTCCCCGATTCCGGCAGACAGATTTTGCATGTCGTTGGTATATTCATGACCTCAAAAATTCACATGTCTGCCGCGCCACCACCAATTCCTCGTCAGTGCGCAGCACGTAAATGGGCACTCGGCTCGCCGCAGCGTGCAGGCTGCCCTCACCTTGCACGGCCTCATTTTTAGCCTCATCCATCACCACCCCCAGAAATTCCAAGTCGCGCAGAATCTGGCCGCGCACGACAGCCGAGTACTCGCCAATGCCGCCGGTAAAACTAATCGCGTCCAGCCCGCTCATCTCCACCACAAAAGCCCCTAGCCAATCGCGCGCCGACGTCGCCAAAACGTCTATAGCCAAGGCACAGCGCTCGTCCCCGCTCGCCGCAGCCGCTTCAATGTCGCGCATATCGCCGTACCCGCAAAGCCCCACGAGGCCACCCTCGTTAGCGCACTGTGCCAACACCTCGTCCCACAGTCGGCCCTCGTTGCGCATCACCAAATCCAGCGCATACGGATCCAAGTCACCGATGCGGTTGTTCTGCGGCAGACCGCCCTGCGGGCTTAGTCCGTGCGACGCCCCCTGCGAGATTCCGTCCTTTACAGCGCACAGCGACGAGGACCCGCCCAAGTGCATGTTGACGTGTTTGATGTCGGCACGCCCTTCCAACTCCACGACCTTCTCTGCGGCATAGCGATGGCTGGCCCCGTGGAACCCGTAGCGCTGGATGCCGTACTGTTCGTACCAAACGTAGGGCACCGCGTACATTTTGCGCCGCTGCGGCATCGCGCCGTGGAACGCCGTCTCAAAGCACCCGACCCGCCGCGCCTTGGGAGCCACCCGCGCAAACTGCCGGATCGCCGCCACATAAGCGGGATTGTGCGCCGGAGCCAACGGATAAAAGTCCTCCATCCGCCCGACGACATCCTCGTCGAGTTCTACCACTCCGGAAATAGCGCGCGCGTGAACAGCCTTAAACCCCACGGCGTCCAACTCCTCCACCGAAGCCAACACCCCTCCCTCGGCCAAACGCTCGAGGGCCTCGTCAATCGCGCTAGCGTGGTGGGGCAGGTCCACGGCCTGCTCAACCTCGTCGGTCGCGCCGATCTGGAAAGTGTGCACCGAGCCTTGGCCCCCGATCCGATCCATGCCGCCCTGCGCCAAAACCACTTCCTCGGGCATAGAAAAGACCTTGTACTTAAACGAGGTGCTGCCGAGATTGGAGACTAGGATCTTCATCTTAGGGCCGCGCCGGACTGCCGTCGGGCAAGCGCGTCTGCGTCCACCCAATGACCTCGTCTTTACAAGGGTACTTGGCCGCCAAGTCCTCGTCGATGTCGATCCCCAACCCCGGCCCATCGCTCGGATACATGTACCCGTTGCGCACCTCGGGCAACCCCGGAAACATTTCGTACACGTGCTCTGCGAAGCGGCACCACTCCTGTATCCCGAAGTTAGGAGCCCACAGATCCAGATGTAGGTTGGCCGCGTGTCCCACCGGCGAGGTGTCGCCCGGGCCGTGCCAAGCCGTGCGCACCCCGTACATCTGCCCAAAAGCCGCCACATTGCGCGCCGGCGTAATCCCGCCCATCTGGCTGACGTGCATGCGCATGAAGTCGATGAGCCGTCCCTCGATGAGCGGTGTCCACTCGTGCGGATGGTTGAACAACTCGCCCATAGCCTGCGGCGTTGCGCACTGCTGGCGGATGTGGCGAAACCACTCGATGTCTTCGGGCGCGAGCGCGTCCTCCAAGAAGAACAGCTTGAACTCCTCCACGTCCTTAGCAAAGCCCACCGCCTCAATCGGGTGCAGCCGCTCGTGAATGTCGTGCAGCAGTTCCACTTCAAAGCCCAGTTCTGCGCGGATGTGCTCAAACATCCGCAGGTGATTCAGCATGTACTCTTTGCGGTTGTAATACGCACCTTCGGGCGCGCCCTCGGGTTTGACCAAGGTCGATGCCTTCCCACCGTAGCCGCCCATCTGGCAGCGGATGTAGCGATAGCCTTGCTCCTGGAACTGGCGGATGCTATCGACGACGGCCTCGGGCGTATCACCACCCGCGTGGCCGTACACCGCAGCCCCCTCGCGGCACTTACCCCCCAGTAATTGGTACACCGGCATTCCCGCCCGCTTGCCCTTGATGTCCCACAGCGCCTGATCGACTCCAGAGATGGCGTTGTTGAGCACCGGGCCGTTGCGCCAATAGCCGCTGACCATCAACATCTGCCACGTTTCCTCGATGCGGTCCACGTCGCGGCCAATGAGAAAGGGCTTGAAATGCCGCTCGATAGCCGTATGCACGGCGTGGAAGCGCTGGGTAAAGGTCGCGCAACCAAGTCCGTACAGACCATCGTCCGAAGTAATAATCTTGACGATGACCAAACGGGAACCGGCCGGTTGGGTGAGGATAGTTTGAACGTCTTTAATGGTAACGGGCATAAGGTCTCCTTGTTATGGTGAAAATCAGGGGGTATTCTGCACACCGGGCCGCGTTTTTGTCAAGGGGCGCGCCGTCCTTGTCGGGGCGGGCGGCGACGGTTAGCTTAAGCCCTTCATGCACTGGCTACAAGCGCTTATCTTAGGCCTAGTCCAAGGTCTGACCGAATTCCTGCCCATCAGCAGCACCGCTCACCTGCGGGTAGTGCCTCACTTCCTCGGCTGGGACGATCCAGGCGCGGCGTTTTCCGCGGTGATCCAACTGGGGACGCTCGCAGCCGTGTTCGCGTACTTCACGGCCGATGTCAAAAGGCTAGTCGTCGCCGCGCTGCAAGGGGTAGTGCACCGCAACTTCAACCACAGCCCAGACTGCCGCATGGCGTGGTCCATTGCCGTGGGCACTATCCCCATTGCCGTGCTCGGCCTCGGAGGACGCGACTTTATCGAGACCGAGGCCCGCCAACTCCCCCTCATCGCCACAAGCTTGATCGTCCTCGCGCTGTTCTTGATACTGGCCGAGCGCGTGGGGCGGCGCGAGCGCACCATGCAGGATCTCGGCTTCTGGTCCATCCAGTTCATCGGCCTGTGCCAAGCCCT
>VXZF01000260.1:0-4567 GCA_009845645.1 Gemmatimonadota bacterium
GCTCGACAAAGCGCCCGAACTCGCGGTTGCACTCGCGCCGCTGATCCCCAATCATCTGACTGAGCCCTGCGTCGCCCAAGCGCGCCACTTCGATGTCCCACTCGCAAAGCTGCCGATGTACATCAATCCACGTCTGCCAAGTCGCGCCGGCAATCTGCTCGCGGATCTGGCCAGCCCGCGAGACGTAGTGCTGCCCGGCTTGGCTTTGGCGAATCTGCCGCGCGTCGAGCAACTGTTTGCAAGCCATGAAAATCTGGCTGGGATTGACCGGCTTCGTCAGATAGTTGTCGATGCGGCGGCCAATGGCCTCGTCCATCAGGTGTTCTTCTTCGTTCTTGGTAATCATAATCACCGGCACGTTGGGATCGGCCATCTTGATCTGCTCCAAGGTCGAAAGCCCGTCCAGCCCCGGCATCATTTCGTCAAGCAGTACGATGTCAAAGGGCGCTTGAGCAATCAGAGCGACGGCATCCTTGCCGTTGCTGACCGGCGTGACCGCGTAGCCCCTTTCATCGAGAAAGCGCCGGTGAGCGCGCAATAGGTCAATCTCGTCGTCGGCCCAGAGTATCTTTCGCTTGTCGCCTTCCATACGTCGCCTTTAGCTGTAGAATTCCATTCCTAAAATAACGCTTTATGTCCACATCCGTTCCTCAACCCAAGGGCAAAACCAACTCAAAGGTCGTGCCCTCGCCCGGCGCGCTATGTACCAAGCTGATCTTGCCTTTGTGGTATTCTTCGACGATGCGCCTGACAAACACCAGCCCCAACCCCCAACCGCGCTTCTTGGTGCTAAATCCCGGCTCGAAGATGCGCTTGACGTGCTCGGGTTCAATGCCTCGCCCGTCGTCCTCAAACGCGATCTGCACGGCGCGGCTTGCGGGCAAAAGCTCCATGCGGATGCGCAAGCTCCCCGCCTGACCGTCCATGGCATCGATGGCGTTCTTGCACAGATTCTCAAACGCCCAGCTCATCAATTCGGCGTTGATCGGCACCGGCGGCAACTCGCCTAGGCATTCCAGTTTGATTTCCTGCCGCCCAAACTGGGGAACGCGACGCCGGAAGTACTCAATCGTATCCTCCAGCACGGCTGCTACGTCCCTTTCCTCTAATTCGGGCATCGAGCCGATCTGGCTGAAGCGCAAAGCGATTTGGTCGAGGCGACGCATATCCTGCTGTATCTCCCCGATCATCTGATCGATGCGTTCCCAACGCGCGTCTCGATCCGGCCTCGGGGCGGCGGCAACCTCGCCGCGCAGCAGTTCCAGCCACCCGGACAGCGAGGAGAGAGGAGTCCCGAGTTGGTGGGCTGTCTCCTTGGCCATGCCCACCCAGAGCGAGCGCTGTTGGCTGCGCTTAATGTTGCGGTAGCCGATATAGCCGACGAGCAGAAAGAGAACCAACACGCCGATCTGCACGAAAGGGGCGAGGGAAATGCGACCGACCAAACTCGTGTCGCCGTAGTGAATATAGTGCTCAGCCGGGATCCTGAACTCTAGCGGTGGGCGCTGATTGGCCAAGCTATCGACAAAGGCCCGGAGCTGGTCTCGCACCGCTTGGGTGGGATCGTCGCTGGCCAGCGGCAGCCCAGCCCCCACCCAAGCCCTAAATTGGCCCTCGGCGTCGGTGATGATTGCGTTGGTCTCGTCCCAATGCAGATAACTGAAGCTAGCGGCTGGCACGCTGAAGAGCAGCGGTTCTCCGGCTTCCATCTCCTGCCACGCCCGTTGTACCTCGGCGAGGGCCGCGGCCGAGGTGTCGCTGCTTGCTGGCAGGTCCGTCCCCTGCCACGCCGCGATGGCTCCTTGCGTATCCGCGATGATGACGCGCTCCCCCTTGCAGTAAAGTCGCCCCAGGGTCTCTGGCGACCAATAAAAGGGAATAGGTGGATTCTGGACGTCCATTTCCTCGATCAGCTCGTGTAGCTGAGCAGTCGAAGCGACCGGCGCGTCCGCCGCTTCGCTGCGCCAAAAGGCCCAGTTGTCCAACAAACTCGACGTATCGATGTCCTCGGCCTGGATGATCTCGCCGCGGTGATTGGTGATAATGCGTGGGAAATCGACCTTGGTGATCACCTCGGTAAAGAGGGTAGAAATTTGGCCTTCTGATGCCTGCGGCGTGAACGAGATCAAATGCGCATAGAGATCGACCCGATTCTTTTCGTGTTCGCGCAATTCGGCGATGATCGACTCGTTGTAGAGCAGGAAGGCCAAAATAGCGGCAATGCCGCCGAGGAAGATATACGCGCGAAAAACCGGCGACGCGCCCAAGCTGGCTAGGGCACCGCGCCGCCAGCGCCGCCAACCGCCTATGGGCGACGCACCTTTTGCCGACCGCGGCTGAGCATCCGCAGGCACCGCGATCTCCTCTATTGGAACCGAGCGGCGGTTACGGCGGCGCTTGGACGTAGTATGGTCGCGTTGACTCATCGACAAGAAAAAAAATCCATCGGCAGCGCGGTGCAGATGGATTTTTCACGCAAAAACGAGGTGAGAAAGCGCTATTTCTTTTGAACTTGGGGGCCAGGCCCAGACGTGAGGGGCTTTGCCGCTGCGCCGTCTGGGGCACCTGTTGCCGGCGGCGACTGGCTCTTCTGGTGGTTCTCCATTGAACAAGAGCCGTGGAAAATTGCGCCCTCGGCGACCGTGAACGAGTCGGTGTACACTTCACCAGTAAAGCGCGACTGCGTATCCAGCCGCACCTTATCGGCGCGCACAGTACCATTCACAACGCCGTCGATGTACGCGTCTTTGCACTGAATCAAAGTAGCATCGGCCTCGCCCGACTGGCTGATCGTTAGTTCCCCTGTGCAGGCCAGTTCGCCCTTGAATACGCCGTCGATTCTGACGCTGTTCTCCACCGTCAACTTTCCTTCAAAGTGGCTACCGCGGCCGATAATCGTATTGAGTGCTTGGCCGTTAGAAGTGGAAGCACCCTTCTTTTTGTTGCTCAGCATTTGTATCCTAACTTGATTGCGCGTTTTTACAGCCTCTTAGCCGTGATTCTTGGAATATACAACACAATCCGGCGTTGGGCGAACCAACAAGCGGCGCTCTTTGTCAATGGGCCGAGCGCTTCTTGCGAGCGGCACCCAGGGCCTTGCGGATTTCCTCCTGCTCCTGCAGTTGCTCACTCACCACCATGGCGACCTCGCTCGTCAGGCTCTCTACCGAGGTCGTGGTAATGACCGGAATGCCGTGGGCAGCACTCGTTTCGATGAGATAGTCCTGAATTTTGAGAATATTCTCCAAGTGCTTCATATAGCGATGGGCCGAGCGCGACGGAGCCTCGCTGGCGCGCTGGGCAAAGCGATCCTCAAAGGCGTCGCGGCCAGAAAGCCCTAAACAAATGGGCGTGATAAAGGCATCACCAGCGTACTCCTCTAAGTCCAGCATGTCACTGATTAGGTGTACGCCGTCGATAATGACACTGGTGTTTTCCTCAATGCAGCGGCTGATAATGGCCTTGACCCCAACGCAGACGCTGCGCGCCTGCTCGCGAAACCCGGCGACGACCGCGTCGAGATGACCACTCGGGGGAACGACCTTCCAGGCGGTGTACGAGGAGGTGTGCAGGGCCGGCACCAACTCCTGTGCAAGCGTCAGGCGCATGACTTGGCGCAAATCGTCGGTAGCTACTACCCGAGGAATATCGAGCAAATTAGCCAGCGCAATGGCCAACGTGGTCTTGCCGACCCCGCTGGCACCGCCGATGAGGATAATCAGGGGTTTATCTACATCGCCCCAAGCGCGCCACAAGCGGTAGCGCTCGGCAAATGATTCGTCAAAGGACTTTTCGATCAGCTCGGCTGTTAGATCCTCCAACTCCCAGTGCGCGATGTGCTGGCGGCGCTGGTCTATCAAGCGGGCTTCAATTGTCTGCGCAATCTCGTAGCTTTGGTCTGGGGCCAGCCCAGACGCCTGAATGGAATCCGACAGCAATTCCTTGGAGAAAGGCCGCGAGCCGCTCTTGCGCTCGACGATGATAGTGGTGGGCTGGCGCTCCCAGAAAATTAGGTCGCCGACCTCGTACGTGTCGAACCCCTTGCGAATAGCACTGTTTACGAGTTGCACCATGTCCTTCTTGCGCACGGACTCTGCTTTGCCCAAAGACGCGCGCACCGCATTGGCCACCGCGCGGGCGTCTTCGTAGCTGAAACCGCGCTCAATTAGGTAGTGCACCAGCATCCCCCGCATAAAGGGGATGCGCTTTTTGCCATCGACTATGGTTGCCACGATAAGCGATCTCTTTATTGACTCGCGGCGTTGGAGTCTTCCCACGCCGCAATCGTCTGCTCCAACCCCTCGACAAACCCAACTCTCGGCTCGTAGCCCAACTCGGCCCGGGCGCGCGATATATCGGCTGACGAAAAGCGGACGTCGCCAGCCCGAGGCGGGGCGAACATCGGCACCAACTCGGTCCCCAAAATCTGATTGAGCGCGGCGATCAATTCCAGCAACGACGCGCTGCGACCGCAGCCGATATTGTAGATCCGCCCGGCGACGCCTAGCGTAGTACTGGCCCTCATATTGGCCTCTACCACATCGCCGACATAGACAAAATCGCGCGA
>VXZF01000260.1:4667-9393 GCA_009845645.1 Gemmatimonadota bacterium
TACTGGCCCTCATATTGGCCTCTACCACATCGCCGACATAGACAAAATCGCGCGACTGGTGGCCGTCGCCGCAAAGGGTTGGCGACTCGCCGGCTCGCATCTGAGCGACAAAAATCGAGATAACGCCCGAGTACGGGGAAGACGGCATCTGTCGAGGGCCAAAGACATTGAAGTAGCGCAAGCCAACCACCTCCAAGCCGTAGATCTGGCTGTACACTCGGGCGTAGTGCTCGCCCATAACCTTGGAAACCGCGTAGGGCGACTCGGGTTCGGGCGGCATATCCTCGTGCTTGGGCATTTGCGGATTGTTGCCATACACCGAGGCCGAACTGGCAAAAACCACGCGGCCGACCCCGGCCTGCCGCGCCGCTTCCAACAGCCGCAGCGTTCCCACGGCGTTGACTTCCTGCTCGACGAGGGGCTGCTCGACCGAAGCGGGCACCGACACGATGGCTGCGTGGTGCAGGACGCAATCGACCTGCTGCACCACCTCGGCGAGCAAGGCCACGTCGCGAATATCGCCCTCGACGAATTCTATTTCGCTTAGGATGTCGGCTAGGTTTTCGCGCCGCCCCGTGCTCAAATTGTCGATAACCCGTACTGTGTGTCCTTCTGCACACAAGCGCTGACAGAGGTGAGAACCAATAAACCCTGCTCCGCCCGTGACTAAATACCGGCTCATATTTCCTCGTATCAAAGTTGGCCGCGCTAATATCAACAGCAAGGCGGCTGCGCACAACGTCTTGAGCAGCACAATCGACTTGTTGATTTTCGCCTGTGCTTGTATATTTGCAAAACTCACACGAGGCGGTGTGGGAGGCCATGGCGGACGCTGTGGCCTTTTTTATTATCTATACACTACACTATGCTCCAACAACGCATCCCCGACCCCTGTGCCCTCGTCATTTTTGGTGCCTCGGGTGACCTAACTCGGCGCAAACTGGTGCCGGCCATCTGGCACTTGCATCACCAAGGTCGCCTGCCCCAAGCCTTTCATCTAGTCGGCGTTGCCCGCCGTGAATGGGACGACGACCTCTTTCGCCAAAAGATGCGGGAGTCCTTGGCCGAATTCGTCGGCCCGCTCGATGACAGCGCGCGCGACGCCTTCCTCGCCAAGTTCCACTACGTGCGCGGCGATCCCGGCGACCCGGCGACCTACGCCGCGCTCAAAGCACGGCTCGAAGCTCTCGACCGCGAATGCGGCACCGAGGGCAACCGCTGCTTTTACTGCTCGGTGCCACCGCAGATCTACCGCGACATCGTCGAGCAGCTAGGGTGCGCCGGCCTTAGTTGCCAACACCGAGACTGCCACGGCTGGTGCCGGATCATCGTCGAAAAGCCCTTCGGCCACAACTACGACTCGGCCCGCGAACTCAACCAAGCGCTGCATTCGGTCTTTACCGAAGAGCAGATCTACCGCATCGACCACTACCTCGGCAAAGAGACCGTGCAGAACATCCTCGTCTTTCGCCTCGGCAATTCAATTTTTGAGCCGCTGTGGAACCGGCGCTACGTCGATCACGTGCAGATCACCGCAGCCGAGCGCGTCGGCGTGGAACACCGCGCCGGCTACTACGACCAATCGGGTGCCTTGCGCGACATGATCCAAAATCACCTCTTGCAGGTTCTCTGTGTCATTGCCATGGAGCCGCCTTCCTCGTTTGACGCCGAGAGCGTGCGCCTCGAAAAGCTCAAGGTGCTCAAGGCGATCCGCCCCATCCGCATCGGCCAAGTTGATCGCTATGCGGTCCGCGGCCAGTACGGACCCTGCGAGGACGAACTAGGCTATTTACAAGAAGAAGACGTGCCCCCAAACTCGCGCACCGAGACCTTCGCCGCCCTCGAATTCACCGTAGATAACTGGCGCTGGCAAGGGGTGCCGTTTTACGTGCGCACGGGCAAGCGCATGGCCAAGCGCACTAGCACAGTCACCCTGCAATTCCACCAGCCCCCACACCTAATTTTCGCCCAAGCCGATGCCTTATCCCCTAGCACGCTCACCATCCGCATCCAGCCCGAAGAGGGCATCTCGCTTTCTTTCAACGGCAAAATTCCCGGTCCCGATGTCCACTTGGGCACCGTCAACATGGACTTCAGCTACGCCGATTCGTTTGGCGGCCGCACGCCCGAAGCCTACGAGACCCTGATCCTCGACTGCTTGCTCGGCGACGCGACGCTCTACTCAGACAGCGATTGGATAGAGCAGTCGTGGGCACTCCTAACACCCATCCTCGACGCTTGGCAAGCACCTTCATCGGGCGAGGTGCCCTCCTATCCGGTCGGTGCCGTCGGCCCCGAGGAAGCCAACGATCTGTTCGGAGAGGCTTGGAGAAAGTGGGCACCCCTATGATCATCGCCGGTGATGTCGGCGGTACCAAAACGTACCTCGCCGCTTTTGATCCAGCCACCCAAGGCTTTGATCCGCTCGTCGAGCGGCGCTATCAAACTGCGTCCTATCCCAGCGCCGGTGCGCTGCTTAAGGCCTTTGCCGACGAGACGCAGATTGACCCCAGCCGCACGGTCTTAGGCGTCCCCGGCCCCGTCCATCAGCTTCCCGTCCGCGCCGTCAACCTGCCTTGGCTCATCGACCCCAGCGAAATTTCAGCAGTACTCAACAACACCGACGTTCACCTGCTCAACGACCTGCAAGCGACCTCCTACGGCACCTTGGTGTTGGAGCCAGACGACCTGTGTCCGCTCAACGAAGGGCAACGCGACCCAAAGGGCAACATCGCCGTCATCGCCGCCGGTACCGGACTAGGTGAGGGAGGCTTGTGCTGGGCCGAAGGCCGCTACGCAGCAATCGCCTCTGAGGGAGGACACGCGACCTTCGGGCCAAGTTCCCCGCTCGAAGTCGAGCTTTGGCGTTTCCTCAACGAGCGCTACGGCCACGTTAGCTGGGAACGAGTGCTCTCGGGCCAAGGCTTGGCTGCAATCTACGACTTTCTGTGCGAACGGCATCCCGACCGCGCCGACGCCTCTCTGGCCCCCGAGACAGAACAGCCCGACCGCGCCGACGCCATCGCCCGCGCCGGCCTCGAAAGCCACTCCGCATTGGCCGTAACAGCCCTCGACCTCTTCGCGCTCCTCTACGGCCGCGAAGCGGGGAACTTGGCACTCAAGCTGATGTCTTCGAGTGGGGTTTTCGTCGGCGGCGGCATTGCGCCTAAGATCCTCACCAAGCTGCGCGACGGCCGCTTTATGGAGGGCTTTGTGGACAAAGGCCGCATGGGCGAGCCTCTCGCGGCCATTCCCGTCCACGTCGTGCTCAACGACAAGACCGCGCTACTGGGTGCCGCCTATTGGGGGGCGCAGTTTTAGCCTGCTAGCCGAGCAACTCCCTGAGCCGTTTGGCGATCAGTTCGGGCTCGCCTTTCTTGAGACACATCGGCCCAAAAATCACCGCACCCTCGTGCACATAGGTCGGGTTAGCGGCGATCTGCGGCCGGCCTTCCTGTAGCGCTCTGACCAGTTCCAGCGCCGTCACGCCTGCGGCTTCCTCATCGAGCACCAGCCGCGCCGTCGGAATCTCGGAGCGCTTGCGGTCGGCTACCACCGCAACCTCAGCGTGTTGCAGCGCTCCACACGCGGCGACCAGTTCCTCCATCAGCGCATACCAGCGCTGTCGCCGCTCCGCCGGATCTTCGACCACAAAAAGGCGCAGCGCCTTCACCAATCCTGCGATCTCTTCCTTGCCAACCTTGCAGGGCCGCCCAATACCGTGCTGCGGGGCACCGGGTAGCTGCGACTTGTCGATCAAACTCGCGGGCGGCTCCCACAGCTCGGGCATCACGTCGAGGTCCTGGTGTTGCAGCGCCGCGGCGGCGATCAAATCCCGGCGACCGCACAAAATCCCCGAAGCCTGTGGCCCACCGATAGCCTTGCCGCCGCTAAAGGCGACCAAATCGGCTCCAGCGGCAATGAAGCGCTGCAAATTGCTCGCCGGCGGCAACTGACCGGCCGCATCTACAATCACCGGCACGCCGCCTTTGCGCGCTGCGGCCACAACCTCTTCCAGCGACGGCTGCGTGTGCGCGTATGCCACGTACACGATCGCCGCCGTCTGCTCGGTAATCGCCGCCCCGATCTCCCACCCTTCTGCATCGCGTATTCCCGCCCCGGAAAAGCGGTCGGCAATCCCCACTTCCACTAACTCGATCCCCACCGAGCGCACCGCGTGGTCGTAGAAGTTCCGGTGGCTGCGCGCCATAATCACTTCGTTCTTCATCCCAGACGTATCTGGCAAGCGGTTCATCTTGCCCGGATCCAATCCGGTCACGCAAGCGGCCGTCCCCAGCAACAAGCCCGCCGCCGCCCCACTCGTCACGTACCCAGCCTCCGCGCCAGTAATCTCGGCGATAATCTCCCCGGCCCGTGCCTGCATCTGCGCTATATCCACGCAGCGCTCCGAAGCCTGCCGCATGGCCTCGGCCACCTCCGGGTGCATAATCGACCCGCTCAATCGTGTCGCTGGTCCTACGGCGTTGATAATGGGATCGACGCCTAATTCTCGATATATGTCCATACTTTTAGAGCGGCTTTCCCCCGCCGTCGTAGAGTAAGCCGGGGGCCGGGAAGCGGGAACAGAGTGCCCGCACTTCAGCCGCGACCTCGGCGTACTCCGCTTTCCGGTCGTCGAGTTCTAGCGCTTTATTGGCCCGCACTTGGGCCACCCGATCCATCCACTCGGCCAACTGCTCCATCTCCTCGGCACCAAAGCCCCGGC
>VXZF01000260.1:9493-11591 GCA_009845645.1 Gemmatimonadota bacterium
ACCCGATCCATCCACTCGGCCAACTGCTCCATCTCCTCGGCACCAAAGCCCCGGCTGGTAATCGCCGGCGTGCCGATGCGGATGCCGCTGGGCTTGCGCGCTGGCCGCGGATCAAAGGGCACGCGATTGAAATTGCAGACAATGCCCGATGCGTCTAGCGCCTTGGCCATCGCATAACCAGTAACTCCTTTATTGGTCATGTCCATGAGGATCAGGTGATTATCGGTGCCGCCCGAGCTGAGGGCAAAACCCCGCGCCGACAGCGCAGCGGCCAAAGTCTGAGCGTTGGCGACGATCTGCCGAGCATACAGCTTAAACTCCTCGCTCATCGCCTCCTTGAGCGCCACGGCAATCGCCGCAGTGGTACTGTTGTGCGGCCCGCCCTGCAAGCCTGGGAACACCGCCTTATCGAGAGCCTCGGCGTACTGCGCCCGGCATAAGATCATCCCGCCGCGCGGCCCCCGCAGAGACTTGTGTGTAGTAGTAGTTACCACATCTACGTGCGGCACGGGGCTGGGATGCACCCCGGCGGCCACCAGTCCGGCAATATGCGCGATATCGGCGACCACGATGGCCCCCACCGAATGCCCGATCTCGGCAAAACGCGCAAAATCGACGATGCGCGGATAGGCCGTACCCCCGCAGAAGAGCAACCTGGGCCGGTTCTCTTTGGCCAGCACTTCAACTTGATCGAAGTCAATTTCGCCCGAGTCTCGGCACACCCCGTACTGCACGGACTTGTAGTGCATCCCCGAGATGCTGACTCGATCGCCGTGTGTCAGATGGCCTCCATGCGCCAGCGCCAAGCCCATGACCGTATCGCCCGGCGCGCAGAAGCCGACATACACGGCCTGATTGGCCGGCGAGCCTGAATAGGGCTGCACATTGACATGCTCGGCACCAAAAACCTCCTTGGCGCGCTCGATGCAGAGCCGCTCGATCTTGTCGATTTCTCGCTGGCCTTCGTAGTAGCGCGCGCCTGCATATCCTTCGGAGTACTTATTCGTCAGGATCGAGCCGCTGGCTTCGAGTACGGCTTGACTAGCGTAATTTTCAGATGGGATCAGGCGAATTTTGTTGTGCTGACGCCTGTTTTCAGCGCGAATGATGGCCTCGACTTCCGGGTCCACTGCCGCCAGCGTCGCCGCGATTTCGGGCCGCACCGCCACTGCCTCCATTGGTTTTGTCCTCCCCAGCGCGTTTGTTAATTTTGGTGGGAATAGCTTACAAAAATTACGGCGGGGTATTTCTATGAGCAAGTATCTGGGCATTGACGCTAGCACCCAATCCATCACCGGCCTACTCATCGACGCAGAGCAGCGCGCTATCGTCGCCGAAGCGTCCATCAACTTCGACGAGCACTTCAAAGCCACGTATGGAGTCGTCAACGGCGTCCTCGACCTCGGTGAGGGCGTGATCCACAGCGCGCCCCTGATGTGGGCCGAAGCACTGGACCTGCTCCTGCAAACGCTCGCCGACCAAGGCCACGATCTCGGTGCCGTGCGGGCAGTCGCCGGCAGCGGCCAGCAGCACGGCACCGTCTATCTCAACGCCAGTAGCGGCCCAGCCCTAGCGCGTCTATCACCCAGCCAGTCGCTCAAGGACCAGCTCGCCGCTATCTTCGCCCGCCCAACTTCTCCCATCTGGATGGACACTTCCACTACCGTTCAGTGCGCCGAGATCGAAGCGGCCGTCGGCGGGTGCGATGCACTCCTCGCGCTCACCGGCAACGCGGCCTTTGAGCGCTTCAGCGGCCCGCAGATTCGCAAGTTTTACCAGACCGAACCCGACACTTATGCCAACACTACTTACATCGGCTTGGTAAGCTCCTACGTCGCCAGCCTGCTCGCCGGACGGCTCGTCGGCGTTGATCCGGGCGACGGCAGCGGCACCAACATGATGGACATTGCCGCACGCCAGTGGAGTGCACGTGCGCTCGACGCTACCGCTCCCGGCCTAGCCGCCAAACTCCTGCCCATCGCCCCCTCCGGCCAGCCCGTCGGCCCCATCAGCCCTTATTACGTGGGTCGCTACGGCTTTGCGGACGACTGCCTCGTGTTGCCTTTTTCCGGCGACAATCCGTGCAGCCTCATCGGCC
>VXZF01000075.1:0-4047 GCA_009845645.1 Gemmatimonadota bacterium
CTCGTGTCCCCGGTGGGCCGAGCGCACTAAGGCGATGGCCACTTCGAGCGAGTGGCGGTAGTCGTCGCCGCTGCTATACGGCTCAGTGCCGTCCCGATGGGCACGCATCAGGCGCTCGATCGTATAGGTGAAGGCCTCGGCCGGCGGCTGATCCAAAAAGTCGGGATACACCGGAGAAGCCGCCGCGCCAGTCCCCTCGATCAACACGGGCCGCGGGCGCGCCAAAAAGACCTGCCCGCGCTCGCCAGTGACCGAGATAAAGGTCGGCACTCGACCATCCGGCTCAGGTGCGACAACCTCACAGACGATGCCGCCGCTCAGTCCCAAGCGACCGTACGCAGGCACATCCCTCTCCTCTACAGGAGTGCCCTCCGCCACGTACCCCGGCACCGCCGGCAAGGTGAACCCTTCCACCCACTCCACGTCCATCCCAGTGAGGATGCGCAGAGCGGCGATCTGCACGCAACCACCGCCCGACACCTCGGTTGGCAACCCGCCCGGAATCGCCGCCGCAGTCAGCCGACCAATGTGCCCCTGCCGCACCCACTCGACCACCTCGGGCATATACGGCGTCGCCCATCCAGCCTGAGCGCAGCCGAACAACGTGCCGTGCTCCCGGCAGATGCGAATCATCTCGTCGGCCTCGTGCAGTTCGTGAGAAATCGGCTTCTCGCAGGAAACCACCCGCACGCCAGCGCGGGCGCAGGACGTAACGCAGGGGTAATTCTGGCCCACCGGAACCACGGCGGAGACAATGTCGGGCACTTCGGCTGCCAAGAGGCTGTCGAGATCGTCGTACACCTTCTCCACGCCGTAGCGCTGGGCAATGGCGTCCCGCCGCTCTCTGGCGCGATCGACGAGGCCGACAATCTCACAGTTGGGATGAGCGGCGTACGCGCGCGTGTAATAGCGTCCCCACGTACCAGCCGCACCGACGACGGCCACCCGGTATTGTTCATTAGTCATGGTTAGTCTCCTAATTGACGAGAATAGAAGTCGCAGTTATATTTTTGCGCGGAGAATAAATGATGCAAACTCTACGCGCCAATCGCCACTATTACTATACCCCGCTTCATAGACAGGGGTAGCACGTCCGCTTTATCGTCTCAACCGCGTTTACAAGCCCCTGATTACAGGGGCTTTTTTTATGCCCAGAAGGAAACGCAATGAACATCATACCCGATCTTGAATTCCGCGGCTTGATCTACCAAGTCACCGACCTCGACGGCCTCGCCGAGCGCCTCGCTGCCGGGCCGATCGTGCTCTACAATGGCTTCGACCCGACCGCCGACAGCCTGACGGTGGGCAACCTCGTGCCGATCCTGCTCCTGCGCCGTTTCCAACTCGCCGGTCACAAAGTCATCGCCTTGGCTGGCGGCGGCACCGGCCTGATCGGCGATCCCGGCGGCAAGACCGAGGAGCGCCAGCTCAATGCCACCGATGTCGTGGCCGAGTGGACTCAGAAAGTCAGAGCACAGCTAGAGCGCTTCCTCGAATTCGACGGCCCCAACCCCGCGATCATGGTCGATAACCACGACTGGCTCGGCCAACTTGCGGCCATCGACTTTATGCGCGACGTCGGCAAGCACTTTCCCGTCCCCTACATGCTGGCCAAGGACTCGGTCGCCTCGCGCTTAGAAACGGGCATTTCCTACACCGAGTTCAGCTACATGGCGCTACAGGCGTACGACTTCTTGGTCCTCAACGAAAAATACGGCTGCGAGCTGCAGACCGGCGGCTCTGACCAGTGGGGCAACATCACGGCTGGCACCGATCTGATCCGCCGCTCCGCCGGTACACGGGCCTTTGGCCTGACTTGCCCGCTAGTAACCAAAGCAGACGGCACCAAGTTCGGCAAGACCGAGGCCGGCACAGTCTGGCTCGACGCCGCTAAGACCTCGCCTTACCAATTTTACCAGTTCTGGATCAACGCCGAAGACCAGAAGGTCATCGACCACCTGAAAACGTACACCTTCTTAGAGCAGGACGCGATCCTCCAGCTCGCCGAGGCTGTCCGCGACCAACCCGAACGGCGCGAGGCCCAGCGCACCCTCGCCGCCGAAGCAACGACCATCGTGCACGGAGCCGACGCTGCTCGCCGGGCCGAACGCATCTCGCACGCGCTCTTTTACGGGGAATTTCAGGACCTATCCGAGGAAGAAATCCTCGAAGGCTTTAACGACGTGCCAACGCACGCGATGGGTCAGGAGAAACTGGGACTAGTCGATCTGCTCGTCGCAGCCGGCGTCTCACCCTCCAAGCGCCAAGCCCGCCAAGACGTGCAAAACGGCTCAATCTACATCAACGGCGAGCGCTGCACTGACATGGCGCGGAGCATGCACTGCCAAGAGGGGCTACACGGCAAGTACCTAATCGTACGCCGAGGCAAGAAGCAGTACACACTCGTCTGCTAGGAATCTGCTCACTCCCACTCCACCGTGCCCGGCGGCTTGTGGGTAATGTCGTAGAAGACCGCCTCAATGCCCGTTAGTGCCAACAGCCGCTCGCACACGTCGTCCAAAAACGCCTGTGGCAATGGGCAAAAGCGCGCGGTCATAAAGTCGGAAGTCGCAATCGGCCGCAGCACCACGCTCTCTTGCACCCCATCCGACGACAGCGGCAGCAGCACCGTCGGCATCTGGGTCACTTCCTCCATCAGCCCGTGGCGCTCCAACGCCTCCATGCTGATGGCATCGGCTCGACGCAGGAGATCGAGCCGGTCGCGGGTCAAATACCCCGCTTTGATGTTTTGCTGCGGCCGCGGTGTCGGCCCCAGCAGGTAAATCACCCGATTGATCGACGGGAAGTTATTGGTCAGCTCGGTGGACAGCGCCTCTAAGGTCTTCCACTCGCGCTGGCCGGAAACCACCGCAGGATGCGCGTAGGTGCGCGAATCGCCCTGCACGCCGACGCTGCGCAACGGCAGCACATCGAGCACCAGACCGAACGTCGCCGCCACCTTCTGCGCCTCGGCGACCGTCTCAAGCGCCAACCCGGAGTCAGCGTCCTCTGCGTCTGGCCCATCGCTGCACAAAGCCCTCACCGCCAGCCCCGGCCCTGGGAATGGATGCCGCCAGACCAAGTGGTGCGGCAAGCCGAGCGTTTCGCCCAAGGTGCGCGCCTCGTCCTTGTAGAGCTGGTCCAGCGGCTCGACGACCTTGCCCTCGGCCAAGAGCTGGTCGATGACGCCGACGCGGTTGTGGTGCGTCTTGATGACCGCTGCGTTTTCCGTGCCACCGGACTCAATGGTATCCGTATAGAGCGTCCCCTGGCCCAACAGCCACTCGTCCGGGTCCAGTGCCAGCGCTGCCAGCGCCCGGTCGCGGACGCGGATGAACTCCTCGCCAATCCGCCGCCGCTTTTCCTCTGGATCGGCAATCTCCGCCGTGGCGGCGAGGAATTCTGCACTGGCATCGACGACTTCTAGATTGTGCAGCCCTGCTCCCTTCATCAGCCGCTCGACCATCGCAGTCTCGCCCTCGCGCATAAAGCCATTGTCAATGTGCAAGCCCAGCACCCGCTCTGCGCCCAAAGCGCGGTTGAGCAGGAGAAACGCCACCGACGAATCGACTCCGCCGCTGACGAACAAAAAGACGTTGCGCCCCTTCGCCTGTCCTTGGATTCGCTCTATCGTCTCCTCGGTGTAGCGCTCCATCGTCCAGTTCCGCTCTGCGCCACACAGCGCGGCGAAGTTATTGAGGATCTCCATGCCCCGGACGGTGTGCGTCACTTCTGGATGAAACTGCAAGCCGTATATCTTGCGCTCGGCGTCGCCCATTGCCGCCACTGGGCAGTCCTCGGTCGATCCTAAGACGGCAAACCCGGGCGGCAACGCCGCAACGTGGTCGCGATGACTCATCCACACTCGCTCGCGCTCGTCCAACCCGGCCAACACGCCCTCTGCCTTGTGAACGTGCAAATAGGCCGCGCCAAACTCGTGCGTCTCCCCCATTTCGACTTGGCCGCCCAAGCGGTGGCAGAGCAACTGGTGACCATAGCACAAGCCCAGCATCGGCTTGCCCATCGCCAAAATATCGGGATTGTACG
>VXZF01000075.1:4147-11568 GCA_009845645.1 Gemmatimonadota bacterium
CCATAGCACAAGCCCAGCATCGGCTTGCCCATCGCCAAAATATCGGGATTGTACGCCGGGGCTTCTGGGTCATAGACGCTGGCCGGGCCACCCGACAAAATCAACCCGTCGGCGTCTTGCAAATCAGCGACCGCAGTCTCTGGCGAGCGGATCTCAGCATGGACGTGGAGACGGCGAATGCGGTTGGCAATCAGGTGGGCGTACTGCCCGCCGAAGTCGAGGACGACGATGCTCAAAGTTTACACCTGCCCTTTCAAGCTACCCCATGAAATGGGCGCTACATTGGTCTGCTCCGAATCAATATATAACCCAGCGCCAATGTAATAGGATGCACCCTCAATCTCGATGGGGGCCACGTAGCTTACCTTGGTGGACTCGTCCTCTCCTTCGATCGCCGGATTATCAAAGAGATATTCCGTAAATCCGCCCCCGGCTTGTGCCGCCGCGATATTCTGCTGTACGATCTTAACGCCATTGCTGTCTTCTGAGTCGATATTATTGACCCCTTCGCGATCGGGTTGGGTCGCGTGGAAGAAGCCCACGCCGTCGTAACTGGTAATAAAGATATAAATCGGCCCATGCCTCCATTCTTCGTCGGTCCTGAAGGTCTCCAAAATAGCCACCCGCTCTGCCTCGTCTTGCGCAGACTCCAGCAGACTCTTCGCTCCCAGCACGAAATTCTTCAGCGTCTCTCGATCTACCACATCCCTTGCGGCAGCAGCGGCTTGTTCTGCTCCACCGAGCAGTCCTATCACAACTAGGACAAACGACAATATTCGGATCATGATTTTCTCCCCATAATTGGTTAATAAGTAGTAAGTAGTACGTAAAGGGGCTTTAAGTATATAGTCAAGACACGTCGGCTCTTTTCGCTTTTAGTAAACGGACTAATAGGACGCGAGTGCGCCGCTAGACTATATTTGCCCGCATGACCTCCATACCCACCCCATCCGAACGCCTGCGTCCCGAGTTGGGCCTAATCGGCACCATCGCCCTCGGCTTGGGTTCGATCGTCGGCACTGGTGTCTTTGTCAGCATTGGCATTGGCGCTGGCATCGCTGGCCCGGCGGTCCTAGTCGCCATCGCCATCGGGGCGTTAGTAGCCCTCTGCAACGGCCTGTCCAGCGCCCAGCTAGCCGCCAGCCATCCGCTCAGCGGCGGCACGTACCAATACGGCTATGAGTACGCTTCACCTGCCATCGGCTTTACCGCCGGATGGATGTTCATCTGCGCCAAGAGCGCGACCGCAGCCACTGCGGCGCTGGGACTGTCCGGCTACCTGCTCAACGCACTAGATCAGACCGCATCTATTACTCCAGTCGCCCTAGCCGCCGTGCTCGTGCTCACCCTCATCTCCCTCCTAGGCATTAACCGCACCAACAAGGTCAACATCGCCATCGTCGCCGCGACGCTTTGCTCGCTGCTCGCCTTCATCGTCGCTGGCACACCCAGCGCCCTGCTCAACCTGCACCTGACCCCTTTCTTGGGAGAACAAGGCTGGTCAGCCCTATTGCATGCCAGCGCCCTGATGTTCGTCGCCTACACGGGCTACGGTCGCATCGCCACGCTTGGCGAAGAAGTGCGCCAACCCCGCAAGACGATCCCCCGCGCCATCGTCGCCGTGCTGCTGATCTCTATGATGCTCTACATCAGCGTCGGTGCCGTCGCCATAGCCGCCGTAGGCTCGGAGGCGTTCTACGCGGCCACCATGGAGAAAGCCGCTCCCCTAAAGATCATCGCCCAGGACTTTGATGCGCTCGGCGTCTCTTGGATTCTGGCCATAGGAGCGATCACCGCCATGGCCGGGGTACTGCTCAACCTAATCCTCGGTCTGTCGCGGGTCCTGCTGGCTATGGGCCGCCGTGGAGATATGCCCCAAGCGCTTGCTCGTCTCAATCGGGATCAGACTACGCCCTCTATTGCCGTGGTGGTCGTCGGGCTGGCAATCGCCGGACTAGTCCTCATAGGCAACATCAAGACCACTTGGTCCTTTAGCGCCTTCACTATTCTGGTCTATTACGCCATTACCAACTTCTGCGCCCTGCGCTTGCCAGCCGACCAACGGCTCTATCCCCGGTGGATAGCCATAGTGGGTCTAGTCGCCTGCTTAGGGCTGGCGTTTTTCGTCGAGCACACGATCTGGCTCAGCGGCTTGGGCCTGCTCTTACTCGGCTGGTGTTGGCACCGCGTGGCGCAGCACCGCATGGGGAAAGCCTAGCGGCCAATTAGCGTGTGGAACGAACGGACGCTCTCTCATTGTCCCTAACACTGATTTACGTACGGGGTCTATTAGATGAGGTAGCGGCGCTAGTGTATTTTTGACGCCTCGGCCCGATCCTTCACCATTAACGTCGGCTGCTGCCAGCGAGCATCGTCGCGTGCGGGATGGTCGCAGTTGTAGTGGACGCCGCGGCTTTCCAAGCGCTGCCGCGCCGAGCGAGCAATGAGCTGAGCCACGGTCGCCAAGCTGCGTACCTGGACTAGCTCGGCGTCGAGCCGATGCTTGCTATACAACGCTTCAATTTCTCGCGCCATCCGCTCCGTCTCTTCACAAGCCCGCTGCAAGCCACAGTCGCTGCGCACGATCCCCACTTCGTCCCACATCAAGCGCCGCAGTAACTCCCGCCGCTCCTCCAACTCATCGGGCGAAACAGCATCACCCACATGATCCATCTCAAACCGCCCCACAGCCACGGGCGCAACTGTCCTGGCGTGGGCGACAGCGCGCCGCGCAAAAACCAACCCTTCCAACAGCGAATTGCTCGCCAGCCGATTGGCCCCCTGAAACCCGCTCATCGCCACCTCGCCAGCCGCGTATAGACCCGCAATATCCGTCTGTCCGTGCGCATCCGTCCACACCCCACCGCAGCTATAATGGGCCGCCGGCACCACCGGGATCGGCGTCTCGGTCATATCCACACCCATTCCCATACAATGCTGATAGATGTTGGGAAAGCGACGTCGGGTCTGGTCGGCGTCTTGGTCCGTAACGTCCAAATAGACGCACTCGGCACCACTTTGCTGCATCTGCGCGACAATGGCCCGCGACACCACATCGCGCGTCTGCAATGGGTCGGTGAACGCCGCGCCGCGCTCATCGATCAGCACAGCGCCAAAGCCACGCAAAGCCTCGGTGATTAGGAACGAGGGCCGCCCCGGATCGTAGAGCATGGTCGGGTGGAACTGCATAAACTCCATGTTGCTCACCCTCGCTCCAGCCCGCCAAGCCATAGCGACTCCATCGCCGGAAGCCACGCGCGGGTTGGTGGTGTGCAAAAAGACCTGCCCGCAGCCACCCGTGGCCAGTAGCGTAACCGGTGCCACCGCGGCGATAGGATCGGCTTGCTGCGAGTCCAATACCCAAGCCCCGTGGCAACGCCGCTGCTCATCTACGATCAGGTCCACAGCCAAATGGTGATCGTACAAGGTCACTTGCGGCAGCGCTTGCACGGCCGCAACCAAGGTGCGCGTCACCTCGCGGCCAGTCATATCGTCCGCATGGACCACCCGCGCATGGGCGTGGCCACCCTCGCGCCCCAATGCCAACACCCCAGGCCGCGCTTCATTGAACTGCGCGCCAATCGCCAGCAGCTCTTCTACCACCTCCGGCCCTTCAGCCACTACCCCTTCGACGATCGTGCGGTCGCACAGGCCCGCGCCCGCCGCAATAGTGTCCTGCGCGTGGCTGGCGACCGAATCAGCCGCATCCATGGCTGCGGCAATACCCCCTTGCGCGTATTGCGTGTTGGACTCTCGCCGCTCGTGCTTGGTCACTACGGCTACAGATCCGTGCTGAGCAGCCTTGAGGGCAAAGAACAAACCGGCAATGCCACTGCCTAAAACGAGATAATCCGCCTCGATTTTCATTTGATAAAAATCATCTTATTAGCGCGGGAGATCGGCCCGATGCGCAATATACAATAATACATGCCGCTCGCCACGCGCTCGCCACGCTCGTCGCGGCCATCCCAAGAAGCACTGTACAACCCCGGAGCCGCCAGATCCTCCACCAAGTGCCGCACCAAACCGCCGGTCAAGGTGCGGACTTCTAACTCGACCATGGTCTGGCCGGCGACAATAGGGTCGTTGATCCCGATCTGATAGTCGATCTGTGTACCTTCGTTGAACGGGTTGGGGTAATTCTGCCCCAAGGCAAAATCCAAGGGCGTGCGCGGATCGAAGTTGAGGAAGGGCCGCCAGTTGACATCGCCGCTGATCCGAGCCGCGATCCAACTCTCGTCCTCGTTCCCCCACCAATTGTTAATCGCCTGCAATGGTTGATCAGTTTGATTATCGAGCAGTTGCTCACCCTCTTGGACGCCGTTCAAGACCAGCCGCGCCGGCACCACGCTCCCCTCCATCCGCATAGCCAACGCATTGCGGAAGAATTGATTGCGCACAATGCGCGGGCGGGCGCTTCTAGTCCAAAGGCCAACTTCGTGATTGTACAGCGCGTTGCCCTCGATCTCGACTTCTCGCGTCTCCACGCAGTAAATCCCAATCCCACCGGTGAACGAATTGCCCGCCACCTTGCCGCTGGTCCCCCGCCCCAAGACCAAGTTGGCCTCCTCGGGCGCAGCCGAGCCGTTGGTGCTGAAACGAGTATCGAGCAACGACAAAAACCCACCCTCGCGCCAGAGGCCAGCGCGGCCATTGTCGTGCAGCTCAGCTTGGTTTATCCGCGTCAAGCCTGGGCCAGCGATCCAAATGCCCACTCCACCTGCTTCCTCGACATGCACGCGATCTAAGAGAATCTCCTCTTCGACCCTTTCTAAGCGAATGCCGTCCGCACTGGAGTGGCGGATGGTCACATCTTCCAAGGTAGTGGCGTGGTCGATTTTCTCGGCCAATAGGCCATAGTGAGCATGGTCGATGAGGACGCTACGCAAATAGGCCGTGGCCGTTTGGTGCAGCACGATGCCGTGCCAATCTCCGGGCTGTGGGTCGGCTGCGGCCGAGTGGAAGGCAGTTTGCCCCTGCCCCGAAACGCCGATGAAGAGATCGCCGTACACTATCAGCTCCGCGCGCGCCGTATCCGCACCCGCAGCCAGCGCGTCCGGCCCCACCTGCACCTGCGCACCAGCGCGGACATCAAGGTGCCCTCCGGGCAAAACGGTCACGTCGCCGACAATCTCAATCCGGTCGCGCCAAATTTCCATGTCGGCAACCGGACCGGCGCGACGGCGGTCTTGCAGCTTGAGATCGGCCACCATCTGGTCTCCCGCGCGGCGGATGTTAGTCACGCTAATTCCCGTCGTGGCCGCCGGATTGGACGCGGCCCAAAAATCGGTAAATTGCTCGCCGTCAAACACGTCGGTGGCGTCTCCAAGATTGCCGCCAAAATCCGTGCGATAACGCACGTCGTGCGCCCAAAAGTCGAGATTGTCGCGGCCGTTAAACGGGGACGGCTTGCGACCCAAGGGGAAGCCCGCATCCCTAAAAAGCCCATCGGCGCATACTAAATCCACCTGTTTGATGGCCTCCATATTATTGCCGTTGCGGGTGGGATTTATGCGCCATATCAGCAAGCCCTCGTCGGGCAGATTGCGCTCGTAGTAACTGTGCTGGCGGCTGCGGAACTCCACGAGAAAAAAGTGCTCAGCAGGCGCAGACGCGGGCAGCAAATACACATCACCGCCCGCGTTGACATCGGCAAAAGCCACATCGTCTTGGTCCTCGCTCAGTACGCTGAGTTGTTGGTTGTTTACCCCCAACCAACCGAGCTGCCCCAAGCTCCACGCGCAGAAGGGATTGGGCCCATCTACCTCGTCCCAGCCGCGATTGCCGTGCCCCATCAAGCCCCAATAGCCAATACCGCCCGAGTCGTCTTCTGGCTCAGACCCATAATCGCGGTCGTACAGGTCGGGCAGACCCAGAAAGTGTCCAAACTCGTGGGCCATACTGCCTACGGCCTCGACAAAAGACCGCCCGCGCTGCACGGCACCGCTTTTTGAGCGAATCAGGATAAAACCGCCGCGGAGGGCGCGGTCTTGACTCACAAAATCGTTGCCCAACCCAAGCCGAGCAACGCCCGTGGCCTCTTCGACGATAAAGCCCGGTGGGGCCGAGGCTGAGATGATAAAAATAAAATCTACGTACCCATCGTCGTCGCCGGAGTTGGGCACTCCGTCGGGACCGTCGTTGTCGTAGCGGCTAAAGTCCACGTCGGCATCAACGGCCTCGATGATCTCGCGGGCAAAGCGACCATACCCGCCCTCTTCGCCCGTGTACATGTCGGCATTGCTGCGGGATGCGTACCAGCGGGGCAGCACCTCCCCAGTGAGTTCGAACTGCCCGCGCGACATCTCGCGGTAGAAGTGGGTCAGGCTGCCCGGCTGGTCGGCAAAAATCTCCGTCGCAAAAGACGGGACCTCGCGGCCCAAGCCGCCCTCATCGGCAAAGTGCGCGAAGATGGTCAGGGCGTGGATGTGCCCGGTTCGGGGGGCAGCGTCTTGCAGGGGAGCCGCGCCTACTTCTACGGCCGCGATCCAAGCGGCGACGAGCGCGTTTTTGGCAGCGGGTTTAAGCATCAAGCTCAGGTGGGAGTTGGGGTTTCAACTTGGACTTGGCACATTTGATGCCCTCTGTTGGAAGATCGTCCAACAGAAGCGGGCCATTCATGGCCACAAAAGTTGTTCCAAACGTTTGATAAATTCGGTCAGTGGGTGCTTTTGGTGCGGTAGGCATGTTTCAAATTATCTGCGCCCCTAACGCTTGTCAATACGACCTCGGGCCCAGTCGATCTGGACGCCGCCGTAGTGCCTCAACCGCTGGTCGCGCTGGATGCGATAGCGGCTACTCAGCCGCCAGCCGCGATAGGCGATCTCCACCAGCGCGTACCCGCGCCAGCCCGTGCCGTAGAGCGGGCGAATGCTCACGGCTCCGGGCAGATCCACCTCGTATTCGTAAATCCGCGTCCAATACGAGTCCGTGCGGAAGCGACTCACGTGCAAGGTCAGCCAACGCGTCTTAAACCGCATGCTGCCCAACAGGCCCCACTCGGCGCGAGCGGCGCGGTGCCAGCGCACCAATTCACCGCGCCAGCGCCAATTCTCTTGGTCCAAGTCCAAACGCCATTTGTGGCTACGCTCTTGCACCAACTGCTCGTCCGCCCAGCGCGGCCGCAGGCGTCTTTGCCACTGTCCGCGCATCGCCCAGTGATGACCCAACCGCCTCCGCAACTCGCCGCCCCAAGTAGCATAGGTAGCTGGCACCGGTATGAAGTAGGAACGCGCCGACCGGCGATACACATCCAAATAGCCGCGCCAGCCACGCCCGCTGACTTCTGCGACGCCACCTCGTTCGTTCTGCATAGACGAAGTCCCCGGAGCCGCGCCAAAAAAGCTGTGGAATCCCGGCGCGTAGTAGCGGCCCAACATCCTCAGCCGCAGACCCCCATACCGCCCTCGCAGTTCCCCGAC
>VXZF01000327.1 GCA_009845645.1 Gemmatimonadota bacterium
CGAGGAAGACTTAGGGCTGTGTACTTTTGCATGCCCTGGCAAGTACGAATACGGCCCCATGCTGCGGCGAAATTTGGCGCGAATTGAAAGAGAAGGATAGACGCATTCAATGAAGGTGTTGCGAGATCTGCTCGATCAGGCCGAGCCTCTTTTTCACAAGGGGGGACGGCTGGAAAAGTTCTACGCTCTATACGAGGCAGCCGATACATTTTTATATACGCCTGGTCGCGTGACTGAGGGGCCGACGCACGTGCGCGACGGCATTGACCTCAAGCGCACCATGATTACGGTCGTCGCCGCGCTCGTTCCCTGCATTTTCATGGCGATGTGGAACACGGGCTATCAGATCAACTTAGCTATGCAGCAGATGGGGGCGACCACGACGGGCGAATGGCGCGGGATAATCATCGACATCCTCGGCATCGGCTACAATCCCGGTAACCCGTTGGCCAACGTATTTCACGGTTTCCTCTATTTTTTTCCGGTCTTTTTGGTGTGCAATATGGTGGGTGGTCTGTGGGAAGGGCTTTTTGCGATGGTCCGCAAGCACGAAATCAACGAGGGCTTCTTGGTCACGGGCATGCTCTTTCCCTTGACCCTGCCGCCGACGATTCCCCTGTGGCAGGTGGCCATCGGCATTAGTTTCGGCGTGGTGATAGGTAAAGAGGTCTTCGGCGGCACCGGCAAGAATTTCCTCAATCCAGCGCTGACCGGGCGGGCTTTCCTCTATTTTGCGTATCCCGTCGAGATCACTGGCGATGCGGTCTGGGTCGCGGTCGATGGCTTTACGTACGCTACCCCGCTAGGGGCTGCTGCGGCCGACGGCATGGTGGCCGTTACCGATACGGTGACTTGGATGCAGGCCTTCTTGGGCACGATCCCCGGGTCCATGGGCGAAACATCGACCATAGCCTGTCTGATCGGCGCAGCCATCCTCATCGCAACTAGGGTCGGCTCTTGGCAAATCATCGTCAGTATGACGGTGGCCACGGTAGTATGCGCCGAATTGCTGTACGCGATTGGCAGCGATACCAACCCGATGTTCCAGATGAACGCGGCTTGGCATTTGGTGCTAGGCGGGTATGCCTTTGGCTGCGTCTATATGGCGACGGATCCGGTGTCGGCGACCATGACCCCGGCCGGCCGTTGGGCGTACGGGGCGCTCATAGGGTTTATGACCGTGCTGATCCGCGTGATCAACCCGGCCTTTCCCGAAGGCGTAATGCTGGCCATTCTCTTTGGCAATGTCTTCGCGCCCGCGATCGACTACGTGGCAATACAAGCCAACATCAAGCGCAGGCTGGCCCGCACCGCCGTCAGTTCTTAGGAGAGATAGACAAAGTGGCTAACGATTCGGTAGGTAGAACATTCGGCGTGGCGCTCGGCGTTTGCCTCGTCTGCTCGGTGCTGGTATCGGCGGCCGCGGTGTCGCTACGGCCGACCCAAGCGGTCAACAAGACGCTCGACAAGAAGCGCAATATTCTGATGGCCGCGGGTCTGCTGAAGTCCGGCGAGGTCGCCAGCGGCGAGCGCATCGATGAGTTGTACCAAAATATAAATACCCGCGTCGTCGATTTGGCGACCGGAGAATACGTCGATGGCGTTGACCCGATTGCGTACGACCAACGGCGGGCAGCCAAGGACCCGGCGCAGAGCGAGTTGGTTCCGGCCGATGTGGACATCGCTAACGTCAAGCGCCGCGCGCTCCATGCCTCGGTGTACTTGGTCTCGCAAAAGGGCAAGATCAAAAAGGTCATCTTGCCCGTCCACGGCTTAGGACTGTGGTCAACGCTCTACGGCTTTGTGGCCCTCGATGCTAGGGACCTCAATACCGTTCGCGGGCTGGTGTACTACGAGCACGCCGAGACTCCGGGTTTGGGGGGTGAGGTCGATAACCCGAGTTGGAAGGCCCTGTGGGACGGCAAAAAGGCCTTTGATGAAAGCGGTGCCGTGCGCATCGAGGTGATCAGGGGCAAGGTCGTGCAGGGACGGCCCGAAACCCAGTATCAGGTCGATGGGCTGTCGGGTGCCACCATTACCTCGCGCGGCGTCCGGGACATGCTGCGCTACTGGCTGGGTGCGGAAGCTTTTGGGCCGTATCTGGCCAAGCTCAAAGAACGAGGAGTTAGTTAAATGGCTGACAAACCAAGAGACGTCCTCTTCAGGCCGCTCTTTGACTCCAATCCCATTGCCTTGCTGAGCCTCGGCATATGCTCGGCCCTAGCGGTGACGACCAAGTTGGAAACCACCGTCACCATGTGCTTGGCGGTCATTTTCGTGCTCTGTTGTTCCAACATGGCCGTCAGCTTGATTCGCAACTTTATCCCGGCTAATATCCGCATTATCGTGCAGATGACGATCATCGCCTCGCTGGTGATTATCGTCGATCAATTCCTGCGCGCCTATGCCTTTGATATTAGCAAACAGCTCTCGGTCTTCGTCGGCCTGATTATCACCAACTGCATTATCATGGGGCGGGCCGAGGCTTTCGCCTCGCAGAACGGCCCTGGGCTGAGCTTTCTCGACGGTTTGGGCAATGCCTTGGGCTACAGCGTCATTCTGCTGGTCGTCGGCATATTGCGCGAGCTATTCGGATCGGGTTCGCTGTTTGGAGTACCAATGTTTGCATTGGCCGCCGAGGGGGGTTGGTACGCGCCCAATGGCCTAATGCTCTTGCCGCCGAGTGCGTTTTTCATCATTGGCTTGTTTATATGGGCGCTCAGGAGTTGGAAGAGCGATCAGGTCGAGGAGGAATAACCGAACATGGTAGAAGCCTATCTGAGCATATTTATGAAGTCCGTGTTCGTCGAGAACATGGCGCTGGCCTTCTTTTTGGGGATGTGTACTTTTCTAGCGGTCTCCAAGGAGGTGCCGACGGCGTTTGGGCTTGGGATCGCCGTAGTCGTGGTACAGACGGTTACGGTCCCAGCCAACAACCTAATCTACCAGTACCTGCTCAAGGAAGACGCTCTAGCGTGGGCGGGCTTGAGTGGGGTAGATCTGACCTTTGTGGGGCTGATTAGCTACATCGGCATCATCGCCGCGATGGTGCAGATTCTCGAGATGTTTCTCGACAAGTTCGTGCCGGCCCTCTACAATGCGCTGGGCATTTTCTTGCCCTTGATTACCGTCAATTGCGCGATCTTAGGCGGTTCGCTGTTCATGGTCGAGCGCGACTACAACCTCGGCGAGAGCGTGGTCTTTGGCTTTGGTTCCGGCTTCGGTTGGGCGCTGGCTATCGTCGCGCTGGCGGGCATCCGCGAGAAAATGAAGTACAGCGACGTGCCCCCAGGGCTACGCGGCCTCGGGATCACCTTCATTACGGTGGGTCTGATGTCTTTGGCCTTTATGTCCTTTTCCGGTATTCAGCTATAGAAGGAAAGAGCGTCTTATGACTGAAGTTATTTCCGGCGTCGGCATGTTCACCGGCGTAGTGCTGGCCTTGGTAACCATAATCTTGGTAGCCCGCTCCCGGCTGGTGCCCAGCGGCAACGTGCGGATTCTCATCAACGACGACGAGAGCAAGGCTCTCTCCGTTCCAGCAGGGGGCAAGCTGCTCAACGTGCTGGCCGACAACAAGGTCTTCGTGTCTTCGGCCTGCGGCGGCGGCGGCACCTGCGCCCAATGTAAGGTGAATATCTACGAGGGTGGTGGCGATATCTTGTCAACCGAGACCAGCCACATTACCAAGCGCGAGGCGCGCGAGGGCGTGCGGCTGTCCTGTCAGGTCAACGTCAAGCAAGACATGAAGATCGAAGTGCCGCCCGAAGTGTTCTCGGTCAAGAAGTGGGAGTGCGAAGTCGTCTCCAATGACAACGTGGCGACCTTTATAAAAGAATTTGTCGTCAAGCTTCCCGAGGGCGAAACGCTGGATTTCCAGCCCGGCGGCTTTATCCAGATCGAAGTGCCGCCCTTTGAGTGCGACTTCAAGGATTTTGAGGCCATTGACGAGCGCTTCCACCCCGATTGGGATCGCTTCAATGTCTGGGACTTCAAGCTCGTCAATACCGAGCCCGTCTTCCGCGCCTATTCAATGGCCAATCACCCGGCCGAGGGCGACATCATCATGCTCAACATCCGCATCGCCACCCCGCCACCCGACCGCGAAAAGGGCGGCTGGATGGACGTGCCGCCCGGCATCGCTTCTTCCTATGTGTTCAGCCGCAAGCCGGGCGACATGGTGACGATCTCGGGTCCGTTCGGCGAATTTTTCATTCAGGAAACCGACCGCGAGATGGTCTATATCGGCGGTGGCGCGGGCATGGCACCTCTGCGCTCGCATCTATACCATCTCTTCCACACGCTCAAGACGGGGCGCAAGGTGTCCTATTGGTACGGGGCGCGCAATCCCAACGAGGTCTTCTACGAGGATCACTTCCGCAAAATCGAAGAGGAGTTTCCCAACTTCACCTTCCACATCGCCATGTCCGAGCCGCGGCCAGAGGACAATTGGGACGGCTATGTGGGCTTTATTCACCAGGTGGTGCACGACCATTATCTCAAGGATCATCCCGCCCCTGAAGACGTTGAATACTACCTGTGCGGCCCACCGTTGATGCTCCAATCCGCGCTTGGGATGCTCGACGATCTAGGTATCGAAGAGGAAATGATCCGCTTCGACGAGTTTTAAGTCGGGAGGAATGCAGGATGACTATAAGCACGCTTATTGCCGCTTTCGCTGTTTTTGGGCTAATCATGGCCGCCATGGCCGTCGGCGTGATCTTCAGCAATCGTCGCCTCCAAGGCTCGTGTGGAGGGCTGGGCACTATGCGCGATGCGTTGGGCGAGCCTATGTGCGAGTGCGGTCAGGCTCCCGGCTCGTGTGGAGAAGCCGAGTCGAAGACGAACTGAGCACTGTCGGCAGTTTTGATATAGCGGCGGGCGGTGGTCCGCCGTTTTTCTTTACTCGTAGAAATATGGTCGCCAAAAAAAAGACCGGGGCGTATGCCGAGATCGGCCCTTACGTCAGTCTGGGAATTCAATTCGCGGCGACGATCCTGATCTTTGTGTTTCTCGGCTGGTGGCTCGACGACAACTTTGCAACTACGCCACTCTTTCTCGTATTGGGCACCCTGCTCGGCGCGGGGGGTGGATTTTACAAACTCTATCGGACGCTGATGGACTTAGATGAGCGACGCAAGCGGGAGGACGGACCGTGAATTGGGACAGCATCGCCGCTGGCTTGGTGGTCGCCGGGATCAACGGCGCGCTCGCGCTGGCGGCAATTCGCTGGGGATGGGGCAAGGGCATGCAGACCTTTATAATCGCCTTTTTCGGGGGGATGATCGCGAGGTTGATCGCGGTAGCTGTCCTGTCGGTAGTGGTGCTCAGATGGGCTGAGATCCATGCCGAAAGTTACTTCGTCGCGCTAGTGGCTGCGTACTTGCTTTTTCTCGCGTTTGAAATCTTTTACGTACTCAAGCTGCAAGGCCGTTCAAAGCGTTAGAAGCGCCCGCTAGGTATTGACAGAAATTTACGGCCTAATTAATTTATTTGGTTGGTTACTGCGACAGATTCCCCTCCTATTTTTGGATATTTCACAAGGCAGTAAATGGCTGGCGATACGCAGGCGGCAGACGCCGCAAATGCGCAAGTGGACATCATAGGGCACATTTTAGATAGCCCCTATATCGAATTGCCCTTTGTCGATTTTCATCACCTGCTCGCAGGCAAAGTTTCTCTTCCTTCGCTAGAGCTTTTCGGCATCGACCTCTCCATCACCCGGCACGTAGTGATTATGTGGGTGGCGAGCATCCTGCTCATAGTGCTCATGCTCAGGGCCTTCCGCAAGCCGCGCACCGTGCCTTCGGGTCTGGCCAATTTCTTCGAAGCTATCGTCCTCTTCCTGCGAGACGAGGTCGTATTGCCCATCATGGGCGAGGACGGCAAAAAGTATCTGCCTTTTTTGCTGACGCTTTTCTTTTTTATCCTGTTTTGCAACCTGCTAGGGCTAATCCCCTACAGTGCTACAGCCACTGGTAACATTAACGTCACGGCTGGCCTAGCCCTGTGCTCTTTTTTGGTAATGATAGGGGCCGGCATCGCCAACAACGGATTGTTCGGCTACTTCAAGAGCCTGATCCCTTCTGGGGTGCCGCCGGTGCTGCTCATCATTCTGATTCCCGTAGAAATAATTGGTTTGTTGGTCAAGCCCTTTGCTTTGTGCGTGCGTCTTTTCGCCAATATGACCGGCGGCCACGTGGCGATTTTGGTCTTCTTGGGTTTGATCTCCATTCTGCAAAGTGAGTGGATCGCCATTGGCTCTGTGCCCTTTGCCGTGGCGATTTACATGCTCGAAATTTTTATCGGATTCGTCCAAGCTTTTGTCTTTACCCTGTTATCGACGGTCTTTATTAGCATGGCTGCTCATCCAGACCATTAGCAGGGGTTCACACCGTTCACAAGAGGGAGTATTTGGCTATGGAATTTGCGTACATGGGTGCCGGAATTGGCATGGGGCTTTGCGCCATTGGCGCAGGTTTGGGCATCGGCCTGCTGGCCGGTAAAGCACTGGAGGGCGTCGCCCGCCAGCCCGAAGCCGTAGGTGATATCCGCACCAACATGATCCTGACGGCCGCTCTGGTCGAAGGCGTGGCCCTGATCGGCGAGGTGTTTTGCCTGCTGATCGTGCTGACCAAGTAGCGCAAACGCTATGTTACTCGATCCCCATGCGGGGCTCATAATATGGACAATCATCACCTTTTTGGTGGTGCTTTTCGTCCTCAAAAAATTCGCTTGGCCTCACCTTTTGGCGGCCCTCGACGAACGCGAGAAACGCATCAGCGACGCGATCGCCGCGGCTGAGCAGGCGCGCCAAGAGGCCGAAGAGGTCTTGCGCGAGCATCGGCAGAAGCTCGCCGCCGCCGATGAAGAGGCGCGACAGGTCGTCGCCGAGGCCCGCGAGGCTGGGGCGAACGTGCGGCAGACAATCGTCTCGCAAGCGCGGGAAGAGGCGGAGCGGATGCTCGACCAAGCGCGGACCAGTATCGAAAGCGAGAAGCGCGCTGCCATCGCCGAGCTGCGCCGCGAGACGGCCCATCTCGCGGTTCAGGCCGCTGGTGCGCTAATCGACGCGAATTTGGACGACGAGAAAAACCGCGGCCTCGTCGACGACTTTATAGCTAGAATTCCCGAATCCAATTGAACGCCATCGCGCGAACAGGACAATGAACGCACCTGAAGTAGTGCGACGCTACGCGGTTACGCTGCTGGAGGCCGCCGATGAAACGGGCGCGACCACAGCGGTGCAGCGCGACGTCGAGCGGCTTTTGGAGACCGTGCGCCAATCCGGCGAGTTGGCCGAGTTTTTAGCCAATTCTCTAGCCGATAGCCAAGCGCAAGCCAATGTCCTGCGGGAGCTCTTCAGCGGCAAGGTCGAGGTGCTGACCCTGAATTTTCTCCGGCTCATGGCTGTCAGGGGCCGCGCCTCTATCATCGGTGCGTCACTCGAAAGTTTTCTCGATCAGGTCGCCGAGCGCGAGGGCATAATCAGTGCTGAGGTGCGCTCGGCCGTGGCGTTGAGTGAGGAGCAGTGCCAGCGTCTGCGGGAGCGCTTAGAACGCCGCAGCGGCCGCACCGTGCGCTTGGATGTCCAAGTCGATGCCAGCCTGCGGGGCGGCGCAATCGTCCGCGTCGGCGACACCGTATTCGACGGCAGTGTGAACACCTATCTAGAGCGCCTACAAGCGCGTCTGGCCGGTTAGTCAGTAGGAGGATTTATGGCCACCGAAACGATGGTTCAGCCCGATGAGATTTCCCAAATTCTCAAGCAACAGCTACTGGGCTTTGAAAAAGAAATAGACGTATTCGAGACAGGTACCGTGCTCTATGTCGGCGATGGCACGGCCCGCGTCCACGGTCTGAGCAACGTGCGGGCCACCGAATTGGTGGAATTCCCCCACGGCATCATGGGCATGGCTCTCAACCTCGAAGAAGACAACGTCGGCTGTGTGCTCTTCGGCGAGGACACCCTGATCAACGAAGGCGACCAAGTAAAGCGCACCGATCGCATCGTCGAAGTGCCGGTGGGCGAGGCTCTCTTGGGGCGGGTCGTCAATCCCTTGGGCATGCCGATTGACGGCAAGGGCGACATCCAAGCTGACGAGAGCGTGCCGGTCGAGCGCAAAGCCCCGGGCGTCATCGACCGCCAGCCAGTTAGCGAGGCCCTGCAGACGGGCATTAAAATCATCGACTCGACCGTTCCCATTGGCCGCGGTCAGCGCGAGTTGATCATCGGGGATCGCCAGACGGGCAAGACGGCCATTGCCGTTGATACCATCATCAACCAGCGCGACCAAGACGTCAAGTGCATCTACGTGGCCATCGGCCAGAAGGCCTCGACCGTGGCCAAGTTGGTGGCCGAACTGGAGGCCAATGGTGCCATGGAATACACTATCGTGGTCTCGGCCACGGCGTCCGATCCGGCACCTTTGCAGTTTTTGGCACCCTATGCCGGTGCTTCGATGGGCGAGTACTTCCGCGACAGTGGTCAGCACGCGCTGATTATTTACGACGATTTGTCCAAACAGGCCTGGGCCTACCGCGAGATGTCGCTGATCTTGCGCCGGCCCCCGGGCCGCGAAGCCTATCCAGGCGACGTGTTCTACTTGCACTCGCGCCTGCTGGAGCGCGCCGCCAAGATGAGCGATGAGAAGGGCGGCGGATCGCTGACGGCCCTGCCGATTATCGAGATTCTCGAAGGCGACGTATCGACTTTTATACCCACCAACGTCATCTCGATTACCGATGGCCAGATCCTGCTCAAGCCCGAGTTGTTCTACTCGGGGAACAGGCCGGCCATGGACGTGGGAGCCTCGGTGTCGCGCGTGGGCAGCGATGCCCAGACTAGGGCGATGAAAGCAGTGGCCAAGACCATCAAGGGCGATATTTCGCGCTACAACGAAGTCAAGGCGTTCGCTCAATTCGGCACTTCGGGCTTGGACCAAGCCACGCGCAATCTACTCAACCGCGGCGAGAAGCTGATGGAAATCCTCAAGCAGGATCAGTTCTCTCCGCAGTCGCTGGCCGAACTGACGGTTGCGCTGTCGATTATCGACCACGTACTCGATCTGCCCACGGCCGACATAGGCCGCTTTGAGGCCGAGTTGCTGGCCCACATGCGGGATCACCAGTCCGAGCTTATGAAGGAGATCTACGAGAGTCGCGATTTGAGTGATGAAACTAGGGAAAAGCTCGACGCGGCGATCGAAGAGTTCAAGGGTGGCTTCCGTCCCTCTGCGGGAGCTGACTAAGCGGTGGCTACCCTTCGCGAACTCAGGACGCGCGTCGCCAGCATCACCAATATCCAGCGCGTCACCAACGCCATGCAGATGGTGGCCGCGGCCAAGATGCGCCGTGCTCAGGCGGCGATTTTAGCTGCCCGGCCGTACGCCCAGCGACTGGACCAAGTCCTGAAAGCGCTGCACCAGAGCGTCGATACCTACGAGCAACCGCTCTTTGCGGTTCGCCCGGTCCAGCGCGTTGCGCTGGTGGTCATAACCTCCGATCGCGGCCTCTGCGGTGCCTTTAACACCAACATGTGCCGTCGGGTTCAGGAGGAGTTGGACGAGTATGTGGGCGCCCAACCTGAGTTGATCACCATCGGGAACAAGGGCTGGGACTTCTTCAGCCATCGCGGCTACTCAATCTCCCGCCATCACGCCGATGTGTTCAACCAGCTCGAGTTAGTTCGCGCCGCGGATATAGCTCAGGATCTAACGAGTCGCTTTGTCGCTGGCCAGACCGACCGGGTGTTGCTCTGCTATAGCGAATACTCCTCTGTTACTTCCCAAGTGCCCACCGTCCGCCAGCTCCTGCCCATCGCGCCCGAGGAGGAAGCAGGTGAAAGTGCTAAGTACGACTTCGAGCCATCGCCCGAGGTTCTGTTAAGCACTTTGGTTGAGCGTCAGATCAACTTCCAGGTATGGCGCTCTCTGCTGGAGTCAAATGTGGGCTTTTTCGCCGCCCAGATGATGGCGATGGACAACGCCACCAAGAACGCCAGAGACATGATCGAGGATCTGACCCGCGAAATGAACAAGGAGCGGCAGGCCTCGATAACCCTCGAATTGATGGACATTATCGGCGGTGCCGAAGCTGTGGCTCAATAGCGCTTGTTTACTACGCGAGGTAAAAATGAAAGAAGGAACGATCAAAGAACTCATCGGCGTCGTCATTGATGTCGATTTCGCCGGGCAGGAACTGCCGCCCATCTACAACTCCCTAGAGGTGGTCGCAGAAGACCGCCCAAGCCAAGATCGCTTAGTCCTCGAAGTACAGCAGCACTTGGGCGAGCACGCGGTGCGCTGTGTAGCGATGGATTCTACCGACGGCCTGCGGCGCGGTGCGCGGGTAGTTGATAGCGGCGGTCCGATCCAAGTTCCAGTGGGCGAGGAAGTGCTCGGCCGCCTCTTCAACGTCATCGGCGAGCCAATCGACGGCAAGGGTGCGCTCAGCAGCGAAGCGCCCCGGATGCCCTTGCACCGTCCAGCCCCGGCCCACGAAGACCAAGTCACCGCAGACGAAATGCTGGAGACCGGCCTGAAGGTCCTCGATTTGATCTGCCCGTTTGCCCGCGGCGGCAAGCTGGGGCTTTTCGGGGGTGCTGGGGTCGGCAAGACGGTCATTCTCACCGAGCTGATCAACAATGTGGCCTCCGGGCACGGCGGTTATTCGGTCTTCGCTGGCGTAGGCGAGCGCACGCGCGAGGGCAATGACTTGCTGGGCGAATTGGAAGAGTCGGGCGTCATCGACAAGACGGCCATGGTCTTTGGGCAGATGAACGAGCCGCCCGGTGCGCGCCAGCGCATCGCCCTCACCGGACTGACCATTGCCGAGCACTTCCGCGACGAGGCCGGCCAAGATGTGCTGTTCTTTGTCGATAATATCTTTCGCTTCATCCTCGCCGGTGCCGAGGTCTCGGCTCTACTGGGCCGCATGCCGTCGGCCGTAGGGTATCAGCCGACGCTGGCGACCGAGATGGGTGCCCTACAGGAGCGGATTACCACCACCAAGAACGGTTCGATCACGTCGGTGCAAGCCATTTACGTGCCAGCCGACGACTATACAGATCCGGGCGTGGTCTCGGCCTTCGCCCACCTCGACGGCCGCATCGTGCTGGAGCGCTCCTTGGCCGATCAAGGGCTATACCCAGCGGTCGATCCCCTCGCCTCCTCGTCGCGCCTCCTCGATCCGCGCGCCGTCGGCGAAGAGCACTATCAGGTTGCCCAGCGCGTCCAAGAGGTCTTACAGCGCTACCGCGATCTGCGCGAGATCATCGCCATTTTAGGCATTGACGAACTGTCGGACGAGGACAAGCTGATTGTATCGAGAGCGCGCAAAATTCAGTTCTTCCTTACCCAGCCCATGCACGTGGCCGAGGCATTCACGGGCAAGCCGGGTGAGTACGTCAAGATCGAAGACACGATCCGCGGCTTCAAGGGACTGGTCGATGGCGAGTACGACGATGTGCCCGAACTTGCCTTCTTCCTCGTCGGCAATATCGAACAGGCCCTCGAAGCGGCCAAAGACCTTTAGTCCATGCC
>VXZF01000523.1 GCA_009845645.1 Gemmatimonadota bacterium
AACGCCAAAGCCGTGATCGACCGCATCCTCGCCAGTGAAGTTTGATGCCCGCCTGAGTCCTACTTAAATACCACACGCGATCGCTTCTTAGCTAAGCTAAAAAATCGCACCACGTCATCTCATTCTTTATATTTCCCCGTTAATGTTACTCCTAGCGGAGATACTATCCAATGCGCGATGCTTGGCTCTTGGTCCTGGTCCTCGCAGCTACGGTCAGCCACGCCCAGATTGAAAAGTGGCAGATCGGCGGCAGCGGCTTGGCCTGGGACCAAGGCGACTCCCTGCAGATTTTGGTCGATTTTGCCAACGTCCCCGGTTCGATCCAACCGCGTTATCTACAGCCGGATCAAAACCTCCTTCCTCTGCTGGAAAACTGGCAATTCTGGCGCGTTCCCGGCGTGAGAAATCTCAGCTATGTCGATGGCTATATGCCGCGCGTTTGGAAGCGGTGGAATGGCAGAGGCGGCGATCCGACTCAGAGTGGCGTCCTCCTCGTCGACGCAGACTCCACTACCTACAACGCACCCCGCTCCGAAGGCATACAGGACCAGTTCTATACCATCGACACCGCTGTGCCGGTCCCCGCCCAACAGTTCGGGTTCTATACGCCTCCTCAGGGATTTCGCTCCGACGGCACCCCGCTGAACACCGATGCCACCCCGGCTTTCGACGTCTCCATTGGCGACGAATCGGAGCCCGTCGTAACCGGCCCCGCCAGCAAAGCCGGCGGTGAGGATTTCTGTACCAGCAACATAGGGGTCTGGCTACTGGAAAATTGTCCTGAATCTTGGCGATCTGCCGGCTATGCACCCTTCCAACAAGTGGTGGCCAGCGTGGCCGAAAACCTTGATCCCACTGTCCACGTCGATTTCCCCCGCCAGTACGTGCGCTACTTCCGCTGGCGGCGGCAACTGTCGGTCCTCGACGAAGAGGCGGTTGACATCTGCCCGACCTGCGGCGGCGCGGGCGTCCAGGCCCATGCGCTCAAGGGTTCCATCGGCGGCTTCGAAATCTTCGCTTGGGGCGTGCCGCAGCGCGCCGTCTATCTCAGCCGGATCGTCGATCTCGGCCAAGCCGTCAACTTTGGCCGCCTGCATTGGTCGGCAACACCGCTGCGATTGGAAAACGGCGCAGTTGTCGAAGCGCCCGACGCCCAGGTCTGGCTCAAGGCCGAAGTTCGCATCGGACGCGACGACGATCCCGCGACATACAACGAGTTCACGGACCTCGGACGCGAAAAGGAAGTTTCGCGCGAGCATTACGAGTCACTCACGCCGCAGTTCACGCGCGATCCCCAACCTGGGTTGCGCGCCCCGATAGGCTACGACAGCGACAACTGGTCCTTCTGGTCGGTACCCGCTACCAAATCCGGGGAGCACCTCAGACTCAGAAGCGGCTCGTACCTGCAGCTCAATCTCTCGCTGGAAAGCCGGGACTTCGACGCGTGGATCCGCCTCGATTCGCTGTGGATCGAGATCGCTCCGCTCCTAGCCGAAGAGGTCGTCGCCGAGGTGGCGCGACTGGATAATCTGCAACCGGTCCGGGGCATCGTCGAAGTAGAATTGGGCCAATGGACCGAATTCGCCTACCAGATCAAGGCCGAATTTGCAGACGCGGCCGGGTTCGACGCGCTGCACATCAGCACCGGCAGTCGCCCCGCCTTCCGCAGCCTGGAAATGGGCACCCCGCTCTCAGCCGTCGTTCCCGCCTTGGTGCTGGAGGAGGAAGACGGCTTGACCATTCACCTAAGCGAAAGAATAACCCGCGCCAACAACGCGCCCATCCGCATCGTCTTCGCCAGCAAAGTGTTCGAACTGTCCCATACCTTTACGGGCGAGCTTCTCGACACCGACAGCGAGAGCCTGCCGCAACCCATCGCACCCGGCGACGCCAGCGAGGCCATTTCGACCAGCAGCCTGCGGGTCTTGGGCGCAGCGGGAAAGTCGCCCGATCTCATCCAAGCGCTGGCCCTCTCCACGCCGGTGCTGACCCCCAACGGGGACGGAGTCCACGACAGGCTCGATATCAGTTATGCCCTGTTCCGCCTCCCCGACCCCGTGCCCGTGGCGCTGGAAGTCTATGCCCTCGACGGCCGCCGCGTCGCTCGCCTCGACAAAGGGCTCCAAGGTGCCGGCCCCCGGCAACTTGCCTGGGACGGCCGCGACGAAGCAGGCCGCCTGCTGCCGCCGGGCCTCTACCTGCTCTCCGTCTCCCTGCAAACCGAATTCGCCCAAGCCAAACAATTACTGCCGCTGGGCATAGCCTATTAACGTGAAGCGCACCATGCGACCCCTGCTAATTTTGGTCCTCTGCTCCGCGACGGCCCTCGGAGCCGATGCACTCCGCTTCGCCGATGTCGACGCGTGGTCGACGTGGGACATGCCCTATGGGCTGGTCGAGTTCGGCGACGCGGGCCAACTGCAACTGGTCAAATACCGCAAGGACATCAACGCCGTGGCCAACGCTCCGCTCTTTACCCACGGCACCCGGTCGCGGGGCGAGGCAGTAGCGGGCGGCATCTGGAAGGCCGGCAGCAATCCCGGCGCTGCCGAGCAGACCATCGACGGCGATCCGGCCACCTTCTGGCAAGCGGCACCCAACGATGCCCTTGACGACTGGTTCGTGCAGGTCGATCTGGGCCGCGCGGTGCTGGCTAAGGAGATCCGCCTCACCTTCCCCGACAAGGAGGGTGCTCGCCCCTTTCGCCAATTCTCCGTCTTCACCGCCACTGGCATCACTTCCGACCCTCTCAACGACGTCTTCATCTACCGGCCGGTCTATTTTACCACCCGTCCCAACGAGGCTACTTCCATCGCGGTCCCCCTAGCCTTCGACCTCCTAGATACCGCACAGGTCGTCGACCGCAACCTCGACATCGAGCCCGCTGACATCGCCAATTTTCGCCTCGTCCAGTACATCAACTTCACTGTCGAGGATTTCGATCCCGAGGGCGCGCTGGCCGAGATCGAAGTCGTCGCCGTCGGCGACAATGTCAGCCTCGGCACGCTCAACCGTGGCACCGTCCTCGATGGGCTCACTGCCCGCGGCAACGAAGGCATCCTCGACGCCGACATGAATACCGGCAACGCCATCATTCCCACCGCCTATGAGGGGCGCGTGCGCTCCTGGCAAGAGCAAGGCACTTGGTTCTACATCGACCTCGGTGCCACCTTCTGGCTCGACGAGCTCTTCATCTACGTGGTCCGCCCCCGCGAGGGTACTGTCGGCAGCCTAGCTGGCCCGCCTCGGGGATTCAAGTTCCTGCACTCGGACGGCACGCGCCTGACCAACTCCGAACTGCCCACGCCCGAGGCCTTCGACTTCGCCACCCTCATCGACCAGCCCGACCTCGCCATCGGTCAAGACTACGGTGGTCGTGGTGTTCGCTACCTGCGCTACGCCTTCGCGCCGCGCCAGATACGCTATCTGTTCTGGCACCCCCATACGACCCAAGGTTGGGCCTCGCGCTGGTACGAGATGATGCTGTTCTCCCCCGGCCATCCCGCCCAAGTCGTTTTGCGCTCCCCCTTTATCAACCTTGGAGAAGCCGCTGGTGATGGACGCCCAAAAGTCATCAGCAACCTTTCATGGGATGCTGATCTTCCCTCTGGAACGCGTATCGAACTGCGTTCGCGCTCGGGCAATACCCAAGGCGCTGTCTATACTTTTCACAATAAGATCGGTGAGGTTATTACAGAAGAAAAATGGCTCAGTTCACCGAAAGTGCTCAGAGGGCCGGTCGATACAACCGTTGTAGTAAGCGAGGACTGGGACGAGTGGAGCGAGGAGTACTCCTTTTCCGGCGAAGCCTTCAAATCGCAGAGCCCGCGCCGTTTTGTGCAGCTAGAGATGATCCTCTCGACAGACGATTCGCAAGTAGCGCCCGAGGTCTCCGCGCTATCCATTGAGTATGAGGACGCACTCTTGTGGGGCGTACGAGGACGCATCGAACCCAGGAACGCCCAGCCCAACGAGGACACTCGCTTCACTTATTCGGTCTTGCCCGCAAGCAACCCCGAGGACTTGGGATTCGACCTGATGCGCTTTGATCTGCCTACTGTAGCATCAGACATCGATGTACAAATAGGTGGCGCGACTGTCGAGCCATCCTTTGTTGACATCCACACTGACTCCCTACATATTGGCTTGCCTTTCTCCGTTACATCCGACTCAGTCCAGATCAGTTTCACCACCCGCGTGGTGCAAAACGCCACGCTCTTCGGCCTAGATCTAGGTTCAAGCGTCCATCCAGATCTGTGGCAATCGGTCGAGGCGGAAACGCGCCGCGCCAATATAGTCATGTTACCCGCCCTAGCAGATGCTACCCAGCTCATCGACGAACTCTCGCTTTCCTCCCCCGTGCTAACCCCCAACGGCGACGGGGCCAACGATGAAGTCCAGATCCGCTTTGTCGCCTTCAAGGTGACGGGGCAGACGCCCCGGGTATTTATATACGATCTAGCCGGACGCCCAGTATCAGAACTCCCACCACCGACTGTACAAGGCGCAGCCTACGTCTTTAGCTGGACCGGTCGCGATGCGGCTGGGAACCTCGTGCGGCCGGGTGCCTATCTCTATCGCATAGACCTAGGTGCCGACGCGGGCGGAGACACCACCCTGCGAACCGTCGCTGTCGCCTATTGATCTGCCCTTATTTTTTCGCCCCATCGCCCCCGATCCATAGCCCTTAGTATGCCAGACCAATATCTGCGCACAATTCGCCATTTCAATCGCGACATACACCTGTATCTATTCGCTTCTGGGCTGGTTGGATTTTGCCTATTCAGCGGCATTTACTCGCTATTGTTCAATTTATATCTGCTGCGGCTGGGCTATGGTCCCGCATTCGTCGGCCAAGTCAATGCTGTCGGCGGCCTAGCCTTTGCCCTATCCAGCCTACCGAGCAGTTTCCTCGGCAGCCGTTGGGGCAATCGCCGTACAATGATCCTCGGCCTTAGCTTGGCCGTCGTCGGCCATGCGCTGCTGTCGCAAGCTGAATTCGTCCCTACTATCCACCAGCAAAACTTCATTCTCAGCATGAACTCCCTCGGCTTACTCGGCATCTCGCTGTACATCGTCAACGGCTACCCCTACTTGATGAAAATCTCCAGCGCCGCACAGCGCCACCACGTATTCTCGCTCCAAGCCGCGCTCTTTCCCCTTGCGGGTTTTGCTGGTAGTTTGGTCGGGGGTTTCCTGCCGGGCGGCTTTGCCAGCCTCTTACAACTTTCCCTCGACCATCCCGCCCCCTATCGGCATACATTGCTCTGCGCCTCCCTGCTGCTCACCCCAGGCGTATTTGCCCTTGTGGCGACGGGTCAAGAGACTCGCCGCGAACACCAGGGGGACACTTCAACGGATGCCGCTCCCTTGCCGCTGAAGCTCATCCTGATAATCTCTTTTATTGCGTTTCTTTATACTGCCAGTGAAGGGGCAGTCCGCACTTTCTTAAATGTCTATCTAGATGACGCATTAAATGCGAGTACCGCCCTAATTGGCACGCTGGCCGCCTCAGGACAATTACTCGCCACTCCCGCCGCCCTCATGATGCCCTTTCTAGTGCGGCGTTTTGGTCGCACCCGCACGTTCAACGGAGCGGTTTTGTGCTCGGCTCTGATATTGGTCCCCCTCGCTTTAATCCCCCATTGGGCCATTGCCGGTTTATGCCTTATGGGCACGATGTGCCTAGCGGGGATCCGCCGACCGGCCTTCACCGTTTTCCAACAGGAAATGATGCCCCTGCGCTGGCGGACCGCGATGGCCGGGGCGGCGGCGACAATGACCGGCTTTGGTTATGCTGGCGTATCACTAGGTGGAGGTTATGTGATTGAAGCGGTGGGGTATCGCGCCCTATTTCTTATGGCAGGTTGCTTAACAGCCTCTGGCGCGGTGATTTTTTGGCTTTGTTTTAGGCATCGCGACGATGATGCGGGCGAACCGAACAGCTTACTGTCATAGCAGTAGGCCGTGATTGATCGCGTCCTCGCCAGCGAAGTTTAAACCAGCGCGTCGGCTAGCTCTTGGGCCTGGACCATGCGGGCGTAGCAACCATCTCGGGCCAGCAAATCTTGGTGGGTGCCGCGCTCGACAATGCGGCCTTGGTCCAGCACTAAGATCAGGTCGGCCCGGCGCACAGTGGACAGGCGGTGGGCAATAACCAAGGTCGTGCGATTGTATATGAGCCGCTGGACAGCTTCTTGGATAAGGACCTCGGTTGCCGTGTCCACTGAGGAAGTGGCTTCGTCAAGGAGCAGGACCGGAGCATTTTTGAGCAAGGCGCGGGCAATGGAGAGACGCTGCTTTTGTCCGCCCGACAGGCGCACGCCGCGCTCGCCGATCAAGGTGCTGTAGCCTTCGGGCAGATCGCAGATGAATTCCTCGGCATTGGCCGCTCGGGCCGCTTCCTCCATGTCGGCTTGGCTGGCTTCGGGACGGCCAAAGAGGATGTTGTCGCGCACGGTCCCGTGGAAGAGAAAGACATCTTGGGGGACGGAGGCGATGTGGCCGCGCAGATAGTCCACGGGCAGACTCCGCACATCGTGGCCCCCGAGTTGGACTTGGCCCTTTTGCGGGTCGTAGTAGCGCGGCACCAAGGCGGCAATAGTGCTCTTGCCAGCACCCGTGGGGCCGACCAAGGCCACCACCTGTCCGGCTTCTACCTGGAAATCAATATCGTGCAACACCGGCTGATCCGGCTCGTAGCCAAAGGTGAGACGGTCGAAGCGCACGGACCAGTCCAGGTGGGCTGGAGCCACCGCGTTGGGCGCGTCGACGATAGTGGGCTTTAGCGCCAGCAGAGCGAAGATCCGTTCGGTGCTAGAGACCGCTTTCTGCAGCACATCGTTGATGGAAGCCAAGCGCAGGAAAGGTTCGTAGATGTGAGCCATATAGGCGACGAAGACAAACAGATCGGCCACGGAAATACCGCCTTGCAGCGCATCAGTGCCCCCCGCCCAGATCACCAGCACCACCCCTACCCCACCGGCTCCTTCGATTAGGCCGGAAGGAATAATGGAGATCTTGTTAGCGGCGATCATGCGGTCGCGGAAGGTTTGGCTGCGGGCCTCGATGCTGCGGGCGCAGCGCTCTTCCTGGACGAACGATTTGATGACCGAGACGCCGGACAGGTAGTCCTGCACTTGGGCCACCAGCTCGCCCAAGCCGCCCCGCACTCCAGCCCACATGCTCCGCACCCGCGAGACGTAGCGGAAGACGAGGAAGGCGGTCAGGGGGATGGGCAGCAGCGCGATGAGGGCGAGGCGGGCGTCTAGGACGAACAGCACGGTCAACATGGCACCGGGAATAACCAAGGCGATAAAGGTCTCGGGAATGCCGTGGGCGATAAAGTCCTCCACGGTCTCCACGTCGTTGATGGAGCGAGCCATGAGTTCACCGGTGCGGCGCTGGTGGAAAAAGCGGTGCGGCATCCGTTGCAAATGGCGGTACACCCGATTCATGAGCCGGTGCATGACTTGATAGGCAGCCACGTGCGAGTACAGGCCGTACCCATAGCGCACCAATCCCCGGATCAGGTAAGAGCCCAGCAATAAGAGCGATAGTTTCAGCAGACCAGCCGAGGAACCGCCTCCTTCGGTGAGCCATTGAATGAGGCGGCGGATAACTAGGGGCGGTAGTAGGTTGGCAGCGACAAAGAGGAATCCGCAGCCAATGGTCAGGGCTAGGAGGGTGCGTTGGGGACGGACGAGGCGATAGAACTGGCGGATGAAATTCACGGGGCGGTCGGGTCCATGGTTTCTCTGGCCAAGGTTCAAAAATAGAACAGCAGCAGCGGGATTTCTACCTCGTCCGGGGTCAGCCCTCCGTGGGCACCGTGCTTTGTCATCTCGAATTTGTCTTTTTCGTACCACCAGACCGACTCGCCAGCAAAGGGCAAGACGACCAAGTTGCCCACTCGGTCGAGAAAGCGTGAAGACGGGGGCAATGGCCCAAAGAGACCGGCTTCGATCAGATCCGCAGTGCGGCAAACTTGGGCACAGCCTTCGAGTTGGCGGGCCAACAGAGCGTGGGCTTCGTCGAGCCGGTCGTCCTCGACGTAGAGAAAGAAATCGCGGCACGCGCCGGCTGGCACCAAGGGACGGCCAGCGCGGTCGGTGCGCAGCATCGGAGCCAAGCCGGGAAAACGGGCCTCATCATTGAAATACACAGTAGTTTCCGGATTGACCGCAGCCTGACCATGATCGGCGATGAGAGCGAACAACGTGCGCTGCAAACGGCCAGCTAGCGGACGCCAAAAGAGCCGCTCGACCGCGGTCAGAAAGGTGTCGATTTCGACTTGAAACTGCGGCGAGTCCGGCCCGTAGCAGTGGCCTATAAGGTCAATCTGGTCGAAGTAGAACAGGAAATAAGCCGGCCCCGAACGCGGTTTTTGCAGTAGCGTGGCCAGATTGGTCAGGGCCTCGGAAAAGGTGTAGCAGGGATGAACTTGGGCACCTTGCAAGTATGTGTCAGAACAGGTCGAGGGAGTAAAAGCCCGGCTTTGAAAAACGAAACTCTCGACCCCTAACTGCCCCAACTCTTGATACAACGTGCCTTGGGGAAAGACGGTTTGAGCCGCTTCCCGAGGTAGCGAATCGGGCTGTTTGCTATCGGCTCGGGCAAAGGGCAGCGGGGTGATAATAGCGTCGAGGCTCGGCTCGTAGTACTGCCATTCAAACACGCCGCTGCGCCCGGGCGACAGTCCCGTGTGAATGCAAGTGATGTGGGCGGCGGTAGTAGAAGGAAATTGCGCGGTAAGACGATTTACCGATCCCCCGCGGCCAATATCGCTTAGAAAGGGATAGCGATCCTGGTAGCGCTCAAAAAAGCGCCAGCCAAAGGAGTCGATAAAAAAGAGCACCACCGTGTCGCAGGGATCTACAGCCGTCAGCAGCGCCGGGTCGAGGCTGGGCGATCCTTGGCCAGTCAGGATCCATTTGATGGTGGCCGGCAGGTCGGCAAAACAGTGACCGTTATAGCGGGGACGGATGAAGCGATCATCGAGCACGATGCGCAGAGCCTTACAAAAAGCGCGTAATCCCAAAGCCCAAGCGCCAGTTGTCAGGGGCCGCGTCGTCGGGTGCCCCCACCAAGTACTGGGCTGGACTAAGGCGCGTATTATTGGTAGCGAAAATGTAGAAGGTATGCCCTCCCGTATCTATGGACAGGCCCCAAGCCAGCGAATTGTGCGAGCGGCCCGTTTCACCCGGCAATAAAATGCCCTGGTATCCGGTCAGGGTCGGACTGTACTCCAGCCACACGCCCCACGTATCGTCAAAGTAATACTGGACGTAGGTTCCCAGCGTAAAGGTGTACTGCGTATCAACGCTGAAAACGGCACTGTTGTACAGATACGAAGGCACCAACCCGATGCCCAACTTTTCGTCCAGCAGCGCATTGAAAATCAGTTGTCCATAGTACTGAAAATTGTCAGCCGCAGCCGCCTTGCGCTCGACAATAGCTGGCATTTCCGTATTCCAAGCTACGCCGACGTTTAGGGCCAAAACCGCGGGCAAGCGCTCGTGAGGGAATTGCAGCCAATGGTATTGCAACTGCAGATCCAAATTGTCCAGCATGTTACTCCGCCCCAAGGTCGCCATCAGCCGGTCGCTGAGGCCGTAACTAAGCGAGGTGCGGATATTGGCCGGCCCATCAAAACCGAAATTGGCCTTGTACCCCTCGTCAATGGCCGGGAGAAAGCGGTGCGAGATCTCGTAGTGGAAATCGCCTTGGGACAGCGTTTCCGCGGTGGGATAATTGGCCGTCCTAATCGCGCTGAATAGCTCTAGGCGGGTTTTGATCGGCATGGTCGCCTGCCACGATGGCTGGGCACCAGCCAAAGCCGGCAACAGCACTCCCAAGCACAAGACGCGAATGTTCACGGTCAATCCCTCCTGCCCTATTGTACGTGTTTTAAGTAGAACGAGACCTCGATGGCAATTTCCTGACTCACCTTGACAAAGGCCGCCAAGGAGGGTGCCTCGATGTTGTAGTCGGCTAGCTTGATGGTGAAAGCCGCCTCGACCTTGGAGCGCCCCTCTTCCACCACTACGGTACCGGGCACTTCTACGGCGCGGTCCACCCCGTGTAGCGACAAGATGCCCTTGGTTTTGACGCCATAGGCGACCACGGTAGAATCGACCTCAGTGTGTTCGGCGATCTCCCCTTTGTACACGGCCTTAGGCCACTGGTCCGTATCCAGCACTTGGCGCATGTCCCGGTCCCGCTTGCCAATGCCCGTATCAAAACTGGCTAGGTCCACTTCAAAATGCAGTTGGTCCTTGACCGCAAAAAGCGAGTCTCCTTCCCAATAGATAAAGCCATCGATTTTATCGGTCGTGCCGGTAAAAGTGAGGGCCACCACTTTGGAAGTGAACTCGACTTGGTTGCCCTCGGCCTTTTTATCGACGTGCCATTCGCCGCCGTGGACGGCCAGCGGCGAGCAGATCAGCAAGCAGATGAACCAGCGCATAAGACAGAGCTTGCAATTTAGAGGCGAATTAGTCGTTGGGAGCCCCATTTTCTATCCAAGCGCGCACTGTTTCGAGCGCGTCCGGGGTCAGATACGGCCCGCCCGGGGGCATGCGGGACCCATCGACATCGGCGTCTGCCAAAAGTTTGTGATACAAGTAGCTGTTGTCGGGATCGCCCGGCTCGACCAGCGCTATGCCCCGGCTGCTCTCCACATCAACGATGTTGTCGTATGCTTGGCCGGCTGACAGGTTGGGCCAGGCACTGTCGCCGTGGCAGCCGCTCAAAGCACAGGAAACATCGAATATGGTCTCTTGCACCTGCGCAAAGGTCGCCGGCCCTTCGGCGACAGAGTCGAATACCATATCCGTACTCGTGGTCGGACCGGAACACGACGTCCCCATAAATACTAACGCAACAAGCGCAATGAGCGCTTTCATGGCCTTTTCTCCTTGGGATGTACTACCTTCGCAACCTAACCACGCTCGTCTGGCTCTGCAACACGCGGGAGAATGGGCTTTTTACAGTTAGGACGCCCGCCCAGCCTACTCACAAGCTCTTCTCAATCATCGCCACAATCTCGTCTGTATCGCGCAGCATCCTAAGACGCTCCACGATCAATCCTTGCGAGTCCACCAAGTAATACGAAGGCAAGGAGTTCACTTGGTAGGACTTGGCCACATCCGCCCCCAGCCGTCCGCGCGCACGTGGACGCCTTCGATCTCGTGTTTATCAACCGCCTCTCGCCAAGCGGCCTCGTCCGTGTCTAGCGACAGATTGAGGAAGACCAAGGGTT
>VXZF01000157.1:0-1278 GCA_009845645.1 Gemmatimonadota bacterium
ATGATCGAGTACTTCGTCCGGCCCATGGGCGGCACCCGCGCGGAATTCGGCCGCCGCGAGGCCGAGGAGTTCGCCGCCAAACAAAGCATGGGCTTCCGAGCCAAACCCGCAGCCGTGGTGGACGCCGAACTCGGCGCGGGCAGCCTCGACCTGCTCGCCGACTGCGCCCGCGCCGCTGGCGTGGCCGGCGGCCCCTTCAAGTTCACCCTGACCAGCCCCTACATGCTGGCCCGCACCCTCCTCGATCACCACTACGGCGACTTTGAGGCCCTACTGATGGCCGTTGCCCACGTCCTCGCCGACCAAGTCCGCGGCCTGCCCTGCGCCTGCGTCCAAATCGACGAGGCCAACATCCCCGGCAACCCAGCCGATGGCCCCCTCGCGGCCCGCGCCATCAACGCCGTACTCGACAGCATCGACTCAGGCACCCAAAAGGCCGTCCACTTTTGCTTTGGCAACTACGGCGGCCAGACCATCCAGCAGGGCGAGTGGCGCGTCCTGATCGACTTTCTCAACGAACTGCGCGCCGATCACTTAGTGCTCGAACTCGCCCACCGCCCGGCGAGCGACCTGAACGCCCTGCAACAAATCGACTCGCGCATCGGCATCGGCATCGGCGTGATCGACATCAAAGTCAACCACATCGAGACAGCCGAAGAGATCGCCCGCCGCATAGAAGCCGCCGTCTCTGCCGCCGGACCCGACCGCATCCGCTTCATCCACCCAGACTGTGGCTTTTGGATGCTCAAACGCTCCATCGCCGACCGCAAAATTGCAGCACTGGCCGAAGGGCGGGATCTGTACTTGGGAATATAGGCGCAGTACTTAAGGACTAGTCCTGCGCATGATGCTGAGGATCTGGCCAGTCATGCCGCTGGCCGGGGGTTGTGCGGCGAGGAAAAGCGCCGAGGCAACGACTTGTTCTGGCTCCTTCCACGGCTCGCTTGCCGCGCGAAAGCTGCTGGCCTTTCGCCAAGAAGGTTTTGACAGCTCCGTCTTAACCGGGCCGGGTATGAGCACGTTGGCAATGATGCCCTCGCTCCACACTTCTTCTGCAATGGCTTGGGTCAACGCGTGCAAGGCCGCTTTGGACGCGCAATAGACGCTCAGGTCCGCGTGGCCGACCTGACCCATGCCGGAGCCGACGTTGATGATGTTCCCGCTGCCCTGTCGCTGCATAATAGGCAATACCGCACGGCAACAGCGGACGACGCCCATGACGTTAATTTGCCACGCCTGCTCCCACTCTTCATCCGTCGCGTCTAAAAACAGCCCGCG
>VXZF01000157.1:1378-2980 GCA_009845645.1 Gemmatimonadota bacterium
AAATAAGTCAAGATCATATCCGCGCCGGCCCGCTTGATCCCGGTCAACACCTCCATAACGGCCTGCTCGCGCTGAACCCACCCCCGCTCCACAGCCGCCACAATCATCCCGTACTCACCGGAGACATTGTACGCGGCAATCGGCATGTCAAAGGTTTGGCGAGCGGCGGCGATCACGTCGAGATAGGCCAGTGCCGGCTTGACCATCACCACATCGGCCCCTTCCTCAATGTCGAGCGCGATCTCCACGAGCGCCTCGCGGCCATTGGCCGGATCCATCTGATAGGTCTTCTTGTCGCCCTTCTTGGGTGCCGACTGGAGCGCGTCGCGGAACGGGCCGTAAAAGCACGAGGCGTATTTAGCCGAATACGCCAAGATGCCGACGTTTTTATAACCAGCCGCGTCGAGCGCCCGGCGGATGCCGCCGACCCGGCCATCCATCATGTCTGAGGGCGCAACCCAATCGACGCCCGCTTCGGCGTGCGACAGGGCCATCTTGCACAGCACCCCTATGGTCTCGTCGTTTACTACCTCGCCATCTACTACCAAGCCGTCGTGGCCGTGGTGGGTATAGGGATCGAGGGCCACATCGGTCTGCACGCAGAGTTCGGGCACTGCGGCCTTGAGGCTGCGGATTGCTCGTTGGATCAAGCCCTGCGGGTCGTAGGACTGGGTGGCCTGATCGTCTTTTTCGGTCGAGTAGCCGAAGAGGTTGACCGCCGAGATGCCCAAGTCCCACAGCTCGCGGCACTCATCGACCAACTCGTCAACTGAGAAGCGATATTGGCCGGGCATGTCGTCGATGGGCGCGCGCGTTTTTTCGCCTTCGGTGACAAATAGCGGATGGATCAGATCATCGACGCGCAAGTGAGTCTCGCGCACCAAGCTGCGCACCGCTTCCGAGCGCCTGAGTCGTCGGGGCCTTTTGGTCAATTCCACGGCAGTCTCCTAGTCAAATTTCTCTTTGAGCAGACGGAGCAGGTCAGGGTTATTACACAGACCTTAATGTTAAAGAATCACCTGGCAGATGGAAAACCCATCGCCGATCAGCCGCGCTCACAGACAAAACTTCAAAAACTCGTCCTCTGTCTTTTCGCACCATGCCCGCAAACGACGGCGATGGTCGTCGAGTTCGTCCTTGAACCGCGCGTTGACGGCGAGGTTGACCATTTCGCCCGGGTCTGTCTGCAAATCGACGAGCTGTTCGCGGTAGCGGCCCATGGGATAGGCGCTGTATTTGTAGCGATCGGTGAGTACGGCGCGCGAAGCACCGCCACCGCCTGGGCCAGGGCCAATGTCCATGATGGTCTCAACGACGAGTTCTGTGCGCCATTCGTCAGGTACGTCACTCTCGGCAAGCGGTCGCAAGCTCAGCCCTTCGAGGCCATCGGGGACACTCGCACCGCCGACATCGCACAGCGTGGGCAACAGATCGAGGCCGAGGGAGACGAGATGGGTATTGTCAACGTCACCAGCCCGCGTAACCCCTTTGTGACTGATGATAAAAGGAACGTTGATGACTTCCTCGTAGAGGCTGGTTTTTTGATTCCAGTTGTGCGCGCCGTGTCCGTCGCCGTGATCTGAGGTAAAGACGATATAGGTT
>VXZF01000157.1:2990-6463 GCA_009845645.1 Gemmatimonadota bacterium
TAAGAGTCTGGCCGTGATCCGAGGTGAAAATGATTTAGGTCTCTTCTTCGAGGCCGAGGTCGCGCAGGCCATTGAGCAGCACGCCGATTTCGGCATCGACTTTTTCGCACAGGCGATAGTAGTAAAATCGGAGCCGCCGCCAGTCGTCTTCCGTGTATTCGATGGTGGGATAGACGCGGCGGTTGGCCTGCCGCAGCATCTGCAGGATGTCGGGTGAATAAGGTGGGATGGCGAAGTTTGCGGGCAGATTTGGGCATTCTTCCACAGTGGCCGGTTCCGGCACCGGGCCTTGAGGCAGGGGCTGATTGCGGGCGACTTGGCAGATGTCGTGGGGATTGAGGAAAGACGCGAAGAGGAAGAAGGGATTGTCGCGGTCGCGTTGCATGAATTCGATGGAGCGCAGCGGCACCTCGTCGTCGCGATTATCGCAGATGACTTCGAGGCCGCTTTCTTCGGGCGTGGTGCCGGGGACGTGCCATTTTCCCGCAAGGGCGCAGTCATACCCCACATTGGCGAGGAGGTTGCCGAGCGTTCGGCCTTTGTATTCGGGGTTGATGGGTGTGTTGTTGCTTATCGCGCCATTTTGATGGGGGAACAAACCGGTCATAAAGCTGGCGCGTTGGGGGCCACAGAGGGGATGCGTGCAATAGGCGCGGGTGAATCGCACCCCCGTTTCGGCGAGGCTGTCCATATTGGGCGTGTACACGTCGGGGTTGCCGGCACAGGACATGGCTCCGGCGTATTGCTGATCCGTTATGATGAAGAGAATATTGGGACGACGCTCTGACATACTTGATCTTTGCTCCTTTATAGTCTTCAGGCAGAAGGCGAAAATACGAATCAGCAGATGGAACGTCCAACGCCGAAGTAACAAACCGCCCTCGGCGTCGTTCTATAAGCGTGTGCACACGAGAATTGTCCAACACCTGACATCATGGAGCTGCAATGCACGCAGAACAGGCGATTAAAAGATTCGGGCCGCTGGTCATGAGTCTGATCTGGCGGATCAACGGAAACCACGATGAGACAGCCGACCTCTACCAAGAAGTATTCGTGAAGTTCCACGAGACCACGAGCCAGCGCGGCCCACTGCAACAGCCCAAGGCGTGGTTGTGCCGCACGGCGATCAATGCCGCCCTCGACTTCAATCGCCAACGAGCGCGATTTGTCTCTTGGAGCGAGTCGGCGGAGAAACCTCACAACTGGGGGGCAAACGATGTGGATGTGATCGAAAATGGTCTTATGGTCGAAAAAATTCGCCGTCTCACGGTGGATTTGCCCGAGCGCCGCAGAGAAGTCTTCGTCCTCCGCTACTTCCAAGGCTATTCCTTCGAACAGATCGCCCGGCTGCTAAATTGCTCTGCGGGAGCAGCGCGTGCCGCAGCGTTCCAAGCCGCAAAACAGATTCGCGCCTGGCTCGCCTGCGACTGTCCATCCGCAACAACATCAACCAAGGAAGCTAACCGATGATTACGACTGAGCAGTTTGAACACAAACTCATCGAATACCTCGACGGCGAACTGTCCGACGCCGAAAAGCGGGAAGTAGAGGAGTACCTACAGGCCCATCCCGAAGCCATCGACCTCAAAGGCGATTTCTCCCTGCTGTGCGCCGCCGGGAAATCGATCCGCGAGTCCACCTTTCCCGCGGATTTGCTCTTGGAAGCCAACCGCAAGCTCGCCGCTCGCTTGGCCGATTCGCGTCAAGAGCATGTGGCTTCCACTCCCATCGCGTCCAACAATGGATCGCCGGAGACCACCCCCAGCCGGACCGGGCTGCCGAACTGGCGGCGACGGTTCCGGCCACCCGTACTTGCCGCCGCACTCGCCGCGCTGGCAATCCTTCTAGTAGGTGCTGTCACTCAGCGAGCGGCCCTCGCCGACATTGCCAGCAGCCTGCTGCAGCGAATCGTGGTAACCTTCAACGACGAATCCCTATCCGATAGCCAACAGCAGACGTTCGACGAGCTTGTTGAGATCACGGAAACCGTAGATGAGAATGGCGATCAGGTCGTCACCATCAACACGGACAGCGATCAGCTATCCGAGGAGTTCGGAGACGGTGTTCTGAAAGTGAGGGTCATCGGCGAGCAAATCAGTGAAGCTGAAGTAGAAAGCGCCAACGCCTTTCTCGATTCGTTTGAAACCGCGCTTACAACCGCGTTTCACCGTGATCATGATCATGATATAGATCAGGCCATTGTGATCAGCGCAGCAGGGGTGCCCTATACGGTCTTTGAAGGAAACTCCGATTCAACAAAGGAAGTAAAGGCTATTTTTCTCGGCGACATCACCCAGCTAAACCTCAATTCGCTAAACCTCGATTCGCTACAAACCGTGTCTGACTCACTAATCGCCGTAGGTGCCGCGAAGATCGTTTCCCCGTCTCCGGGCGTCACCAAGGATAAGAGCTGGGGCGACATCAAGAGAGCCGCCGGTTCCACCACGGACGACGCTCCCTAACCAAGCGGTATCGACGAAGACACTCACCTGCGGTAGGCTTCCTGCAGGTGAGCGTCATGTTGCGCGGCCCCATCGCCGCCGCCGGATCGGAATAGCTGGCTCCATGTTCTTGATTTTCCTTGACGGGTTTATGTCCTTCCTCTAGTCTCTGGAAGATACGGCGAAGGAACCCCAGTTTTAGGAAATCACGATAAAAATCCGCACAAAAGACAATGAGCCACTCCGTCCGACGCCATCTGCGCCTTGAAATCGAGGCGTACGACAAGACCATCCGCGCCTTCATTCCCGCGTACGAGGAAATGCTGGCGCGAGCCGCAGATGCTGTTGCCGCAACCAAGCCGAAAAAAGTAATCGACCTCGGCGCTGGCACGGGCGCATTGGCGCAAGCCGTATTGCAGCGATGCGAGGAAACCACGGTCGAACTGATCGACGCCGACGCCGAGATGCTCGACCAAGCCCGCGAACGGCTCGCCCCCTTTGCCTCCAGAGTGCAGTACACCGTGCGAGCGTTCCAAGGCCCGCTACCCGCCTGCGACGCGGCGGTCGCCTCCCTCGCACTGCACCACGTTCCCACCCTAGCCGAAAAAAAGACGATCTTCTGCGAGATTCACGCCGCGTTGCCCCCAGGCGGCGTATTCGTCAACGCGGATGCAACCATGCCCGCCGACCCATCCACTCGCCAAGCCGAATACGAGACTTGGGCGGCCCACCTCGTCTCCTGCGGCATCGCCGAGGAGCGCGCCTATAGCCATTTCGCGGAATGGTCCGACGAAGACACTTACTTTCCCGTGGAAGACGAACTCGCCGCGCTGACCGACGCCGGTTTTGCCGCGACCTGCCTGTGGCGCGTCGCACCCGTCACAGTCATAAAAGCAGCTAAACCCACAGCACCTAGTGCGTGACGGGTTGTAGCAGCAAGGCTACATCAGCTTGGGCAACAGCAAGGCGAGGGCGACGCTGACGACGAGGCCGACGAGAATCTTCGCCAAATCGGAAAGCACCAACCGGGAC
>VXZF01000157.1:6473-11248 GCA_009845645.1 Gemmatimonadota bacterium
AGCGGAGCGAAGCATCCCATACCTAGTAGCGCATAGACAGAACGGTGTGGAACGTTGGCGAGTCTTAGATGCCGAGCGGCTACAACAGCTTGGGCAGCAGCAGGGCGAGAGCGACGCTGATGACTAGACCGGCGAGAATCTTCGCAAAATCGGAGAACACCAGCCGAGACACCTCCTGACGGCTGCGGTGCTTCTCGTTCCAAGCGATGGCAATCTCGCGTCCAGCTAGCAGACCGACGAATACCCAAGTCGTACTCATCGGAATGTGGCTGAGCTCCTTGAACACAAACAGCACGATCCCGTAGATCAGGTCCACAAACGTCGCCGAGCGGATGTCGGTAGTGTTCGTCTTCGTCAGCACTACCTTCTGGATGGCACCACCGTGGTTGTAAAAGATGAAGGCGAGCAAGCCCAGTATAACGGCGATGCTAACCATGAACCATCCAACAGCTAGGTCTGGCGTCCGACTGACCGGGTCTCGCGGCAGGAAAACGTAGATATTGGCCAAGTCCTGTATCAGCCACTGGCTCCAGAGGAAACCAGTTGAGCACCACTGGGCCACAACCCACCAAGGACTCATTAGCCCCTCCGTCCGGTTGAAACGAGACTCGAGGCTCCGGGTGACCAACTTGTACACGACGATAGCGACCACGAAGGCTGTCGCATACCCCAGCAACGACTTGAGCAACATACTCTCCAGCGCCTTCGGCGCGAAGATCGTCAGGGTCAGGAAGGTGGTGCTGACCGGGACACCCCAGCGGGTCAGCAAGAGCAAGACGAAGGGAGGGACACAGTAAACCCAGCTAAAGTGGTCCGGCACCGGGATCGCCTCCAGCCTGCCATAAGAAACATCCCCACTATGTGCCACCCACCCATACACGAGGACCACCGTTATGATGCCGCCGGCAAAGAGCCAGAGTACCCACCACGGACGGTGGGAATTGGAACTGAGAAAGGTTCCCAAAGTCTGAATTGCATCGTTGCCGACGATCGAATACGAGCCGAGCACGAACCCGAACGAGCCGAGCACGAACCCGACGATCATTAGTACTTCCTGACTCATTTTCAATGCTCCTCGGGAGTTTTCGATGATATTTAGAAATGAAAATCGACCATTTCGCCGGGCAAAGGTATTTACTTAGCCGCAGCCGAGCAATGGTCAGGCTGCACGGCCAAGCAATTTGGCCTCAGCCCGTTGCGCCATTATTTTTTAGACCACCATTCACCACAGCCTTGAGACTTTATGACCGCTAAAATCCTCGCCGTCCTCCTCCTCTTCGCCTTACCCATTCAAGCCAAAACTCGGATCGAAGCGGCCTATGAAGCTGGCGAACTCGACTTAGAGACAGCCCTGATCTACCAAGTCCTCAGCGTGCGCGCGCCCGACCAACTGCCAGCCATCTACCGAGAATCTGGCGGACTAGCGGTTTGCGGGACCCCACACCTAGTCCAAGCCATGAGCGCGGCTCCCAACCTGAGCGCCGACTTCCAAGCGCGCTTGGGCAAGCTGGTGAAAGACCGACCAGACGCCCAGCACAATCTCCTCTCGCCATCGGGACACTTTCGCGTCCACTACGATACCGAAGGAGTCAACGCGGTTTCTCCTAGAGACGACGATGCCAACGACATCCCGGACTACATCGACCTCGCTCTCGCCGTGCTCGACAGCACTTGGGTGCTCGAAATCGAGCAACTCGGCTACAATCCGCCCCCTTCGGACAATGGCCTAGGCGGTGGCGACGAATACGACGTTTATATTGTCGAGCTAGGGGTCGGCAGGAGTTTTTACGGATTCGCCTATCCAGGGACGTCCGGTGCGACCACCTACAGCCATCTCGAAATCGACAACAACTTCACTGACCCAGGCTACAAACAAACCCGTGGACTGGACGCCCTGCGCGTGACTATCGCCCATGAGTTCCACCACGCCATCCAGTTTGGCTACTACGCGACATTCGACGGCAGTTGGTGGCAGGAGTCAACCTCGACGTGGATGGAGGAAGTGGCCTATCCGCAGATTGACGATTATCTCCAGTACTTGACCTACTTCCTCAGCGAACCCCAACGCGCCCTCAACTCCGGCCCTTATCAAAGCCTCCACACTTATGGCAGTGCGATCTTCTCTCACTTCCTCGATCAGCGCTACAGCCGCGAGCTCAATCGCCTGATCTGGGAAGAAGTAGGCCAGCGCAAGAGCGTCAATCTCGATCATTTCGACCGCGTCATCCGCCAAGTCGAGCCGGGAGGGCTAGGCGTCGTCATGGGCGAATTTGCCGTGTGGAATTATTTCACCAACAACCGCTACCATGGCGAATACTATGCCGAGGGAAACTTATACCCCACCGTCCCCACCCGCGACATCGCCGTTGACGCCGAGACGGTCATCCGCGACACCAGCCGAGTCGATGCCACCGGCAGCGTCTATCTGCGTCTGGAGCCGCAACTGCGCGCGGGCGGGATCGATCTGTTTTTTGACGCCAACCAAGGGGCATGGCGTCGCCACTTGCTCTTAGTCGGTCCCGACACCACCTCCGCGCAACTCGTTTCCGAGCCGACGGTCCGCATCACGGGTTGGGACCAGTTCGACGAAATCGTCCTCGTCGCCACCTCGGCCGAGCGCACCGGCTTGGCCTACCAGCACCTGTTTACCGCGCAATTTGATCCAAGTCTGACTAACCCCGACCGGCCAGCCGCTCTCGCCACCCGGCTCAAACCCAACTACCCCAACCCGTTCCGTCCCAACCAACACCCGCACACTCGGCTGGCGTTCGACCTAGCCTTCCCCAGTAGGAAAACCCGCCTCGCGCTCTTTGCCGCCAACGGCACGCTCGTCTGGGAGCAGGACTTAGGCGAACGCGCGGCGCGAGCAGACCACGCCGTGCTGTGGGACGGCCGCAATGCCGCCGGCAACCTCGTAGCCAGCGGCATCTATCACCTGCTCCTCGAAACCGACGGCATCGCGGCTAAGCGCACGCTAGCGGTGGTGCGCGATTGATCGCTTCACCTCCGCGCCGCGTCTCCCTTCGCGCCATTGCCATCGGGGCCATCGGCTGCCTCGCCATCGCCGTGGGCGAGCCTTTTAGCGTCTTGGTGATGCGCAGCTCGCCCATGGCCGCCGACTACTCGACCGGCGCGGCCCTGTTCTTGTTTTTTCTTTTCACCTTACTCATTAACCCACTCGCCAAATTGCTCACCGGCACCAGCCTACACACCGGCGAACTGGCCACCGTGTACATCATGATGATCGTGGGGGCCGCCATCCCCTCTTGGGGCTTGACCATGAACCTGATCCCGCTCCTCGGCGGGTTCTTTTACTACGCCACCCCGGAAAACGACTGGGCCAATACCATCCAGCCCTATATATCACATCTCTTCGTGCCGGAAGACAGCGCGGCCATCCAAAAGCTGTTCGAAGGCATGGCCCAAGGCGAACGCATCCCTTGGGGAGCTTGGGCAACGCCGCTTATGGCGTGGAGCCTGTTTGCCGTCAACATGTACTTCACCACGCTGTGCGTGCTCGTCGTGCTGCGCAAGCAATGGGTCGAGCGCGAACGGCTCAACTTCCCGCTGGCCACCTTGCCCATAGAAATGAGCGCCCGTGACAAGGACCAAGCCTTCGCGCCTTTTTACCGCAATTACCTGACTTGGATCGGCTTTGCCATTCCCGCGCTCATCAGCTCGATCAACGCCCTGCACCGCTATTTCAACTTCGTCCCCTGGATTGACCTCAATCTCTGGGTGCCCTTTTTGCGCAACTCCATCTGGGTCAACTTTCGCCCGCACTTCGAGGTCATTGGCCTCTCCTACTTGCTCAACCTCGACATCTCCATGGGCGTGTGGTTCTTCGCCATGCTCAATATGCTGGCCATCGGCTTGTGCCGCATGACGGGGTGGAACATCGGCCCGGAGCAGCCCTATTCTTCGCCCTCTCCGCCCAGCCTCGCCCACATCGCCCTCGGTGCGTTGTTCTTCTTAGTGCTGTCCAGCTTGTGGAGTGGGCGGCAGCACTTGCGCCAAGTCTGGCGCAAGGCTCTGCGCGGCGACGACGCCATCGACGACAGCGGGGAATTGCTCCCGTACCGGGTCGCAGTCTTTGGCTTTATCGCGAGCTTTTCCCTCGGCCTGTTCGCGCTCTACTCCATCAACATGAACCTGCCGACCGCCTTTGTATTTCAGTTGTCGGCCCTCGTGATCTTCGTCGGCTTGGCGCGCATCATCTCGCAGGCCGGGCTGGCCTATTGCCGCGCACCAGTGGCTCCGGCCGTGTTCACCGTCAACACGCTCGGGTCGTCGTCAGTGGGTGCCCCGGGCCTGACGGCGCTGGCGCTCAACTTCCCTTGGTCTGCCGACATCCGCACCTTCGTCATGGCCTCGGCCGCCACGGGCCTCAAACTGGCGGAAGTGACGCGCCTGGAGTACCGGCGCGTGTTCTGGGCTATTGCCGCGGCCATTGTCGTCACCCTCGCCGGCTCAATCACCGCGGTCATCTACCTCGCGTACACCTATGGGGGCATCAACTTGGGTGGTTGGCAATTCGGTTATATGACTACCTATACCGGCAACTGGATTACCAACAACCTCAACAACATGCAGCCCACCCACGTTTGGCATTTGTCTTTTGCCGGCCTCGGCGCGTTCTTGATGGGCCTGCTGACATTTATCAAAAACCGCTTCGTCGGCTTTCCCATTCATCCCATCGGCTTGGCCATTGGGCTGCCGCACCCCGTGCAGCTAATCTGGCCGTCGGTCTTCTTCGCTTGGTTGCTCAAGGCACT
>VXZF01000194.1:0-8405 GCA_009845645.1 Gemmatimonadota bacterium
GAAAGCCAAAAGGAGAGAAGCATTGCAGCGGCGTAAACGACAAACCCACTCGACGGAAATCAAGGGTAAGCGCTACATCTGGTACACGGATCGGCTATGGAAGCTAGCCCAAGAACTACCTGAATTTGAAGTCGAGGTGGAGAGTTTTCAGGAACTGGATTGGGACTGCTGGTTTGGCACGGGTCGTGTACCGACCATCCGAGAAGTGGCCGCTCACTGCAAACGGATCAACGAGGCCAACACCGAATTCCCCGTTATTATAAATGAGAACGGTCGTCTGATGGACGGCGGTCACCGTCTGGCTCGAGCCTTGCTCGAAGGGACTAAGATGATCAAGGCCGTCCAATTTGCACAGATGCCTGAGCCAGACATCATCGAAGATATTTGATAGTGGCCATCGCTTAACAGCGGGTTAATGCTGTGCGGCCTTCGCCGTTTGACTCTAACAGGTAGTTCATCAACCCGCACAACGTTAGACGACATGAAGATGCAATGAGAGGTCAGACATGAACGGTAGCGACGTGTGTAAGACGTGCGAATTGACGGCTCGAAGAAGGCTGGGGAAGGCGCCACTTTGGGACAGCATTTACCAGACCAACTTCTGGGATGTGGCGCATGCGTTCAATACCTCATTGCCTGGATGGCTGGTGTTGGTGCTGCAACGACACATCGAAACTCTCGATGAACTCACTGACCAGGAAGCCGTTGAATTGGGATCCCTGATTCGCCGTGTCTCCTTGTCGCTTAAGACTGTAGTCGGATGCGTAAAAACATATGTGATTCAGTTTGCTGAACACGAAGATCATCCGCATGTACACTTCCACATTGTCCCCCGGATGGCTAATCAGCCTGCTGACCGGCAAAGCACTCAAGTATTTGCTTATCTGGGTGTCTCTCAGGAGGAAAGTGTAAGCGAAGATCAGATGAATGAGATCGGTGAAAGAATTAGGGAGCACCTGCAGTCCACAGAGTAACAGAGCGGTCTGGCGGAACGCCTCCTCCCGTTGGGAGAAGAGTTGGATGCATATTTCATACTGTATACAGGAGGTCCAGAGTGACACAGCATGGAGAATTCGGTCTATCGACCATAGGGCAAGTCTCTGTCACCGTGAAGGAACTCGACAGGGCAGTTACCTTCTACCGAGATCAACTGGGAATGCAGTTCCTGTTTCGAGTGCCGAACATGGCGTTTTTTGATTGCTCAGGCGTACGCCTCATGTTGAGTATCCCGGAGGAGCAGTCTGACGATATTCACTCTTCTATTTTGTATTACAGAGTTGATGACATTCATGACGCCTACCGGGTTTTGAAGGATAGGAACGTGCCGTTCGATGGAGAGCCTCACAAGATTGCTGATCTTCAAGACCACGAGTTGTGGATGGCGTTCTTTCGAGATAGCGAGATGAACATCCTTGCGCTCATGGCTGAGAAGCCCCACGACGAATAGCCTCAGGTTCGTTCCCACTGTGGATAACAACGGTTAGGAACGGAAACGACCATAAGGAAGGGGGTAACGGGTATTTATAGATACATAGTTTCAATAATATCTATTTTGTGCTTCACCAGTGGCGTTATGTCCGATGCTTCCAAGATTGGCTTTTGGGAAAAGCAGCGTAAGGGGGCTAATCAGCAAAACGAGCGACATCGTCCTGAGTGGTACAGGGCGGCAGGTGAACTGGGACTGGATTATGTTCGAATTTTACCCGATGCATGGCCTGCCGATAGTAGAGACTTCCTAATCGGCAACGCTGATAATTTCGCAGCAATCAATGAGACCGATTTAGCCCTGTTGATAGAAGCACTCAATGAAGCCGAGAGCAATGGTATCAAAGTTGTCCTTGCGATGGCCAGCTTGCCTGGTGCACGCTGGAAGCAGTTGAATGAGAACCAAGATGATGGCCGGCTCTGGCGCGACGAAAGATACCATGAGCAAGCCTTCAATTTCTGGCGTCAGTTAGCAATGCGTTTGGAAAAGCATCCTGCAATCGTAGCTTACAACCCTCTTAATGAACCGCATCCAGAGAAGGTATTCGGTTTTGAAGAACCGGACGAGAATTTCAGCCAATGGTTTCAGGGCATCCAGAATACGCCAGCGGACCTCAACCGATTTAACCAGCGGATGGTCGAATCCATCCGTTCAGTAGACGCAGATACGCCCATCATGCTCGATGGCTGGTTCTATGCCGCTCCTCAAGCGTTCGACTTCAATCACCCTGTAGATGATGACAAAGTATTGTACGCTTTTCACAACCCCGGGCCGTGGCAGATGGTGACTTATCGAGTCAATAAGGGCCGGTACGCCTATCCAGACCGAGTTCCGAAGTGGTGGAACGGTCCTGTAGAGTCGTGGACTATCGATCGTCTTGCGGAGGAGATCAACGCGGTGCAGCGGTTTGCTGAGCGATATGAGATACCTTCTCACCGAATCATAGCTTCAGAATTCTGGTACGACCGTCGGCTCGAAGGCGCTGCGGCCTACCTGAGCGACCTAATAGAAATCTATAACAGCCGAGGTTGGCATTGGGCGTTTTACGCCTTTCGCGGTGGTGGATCATGGACGGGGTTAGATTATGAGATTGCACCGGATCACAAGATGGATTGGCATTATTGGCAAGCTGTCGAACAGGGCAAAGATCCCGAGCAATTCAAGCCACGAGGAATGAACCCCTTGTGGAAAATACTACAACGCCAGTTTCGCAAAAACAGTAAGAGTCAGGACTTCATTTCCCCGTGATTTTGATATCCATGGTGAGTTGATGCGCCTGCCACATCGAGGAATCGAGATGGGAGACGAATTGCTGGAGGGTGCCGGGATCTCCCACAGCCTATAACCACCGTATGAGGTGCTGATTGGATCGAATAGCGAACTATTACAACAGAAAGAACGAGACCCAACGTCTCTTCAGTGGCCGGGGTGAACTAGAATTCCTCCGCACTAAACAGATCATAGAGCAGTTTCTCCCCGATGAAACTGGCTTGTCGATAGTCGATGTTGGTGGAGGATCTGGACCGTACGCGTTCTGGCTTGCCGAGAAGGGGCACAAGGTTGCCTTGTTTGATTTGATGTCTAACCACGTTGAAGAGGCCGCGTCGATCAACGAGAAAGCGCCAAATCCACTCACTCGGATTGAAACTGCCGATGTACGATCTCTCGAACTTGAGTCTCAGCAGTATGATGTAGTCCTACTTTTGGGACCCATGTACCATCTCACCGATGCAAACGAGCGCAGCCTAGTGCTGCGGAAGGTCGCCGATTGGCTTTCCCCCAACGGTGTCGGGTATGTGGCATATATCTCGAGGTTTGGGTCGATGTTCGATGGTTTCATAAGTGGCTTATTTGAGGATCCGGAATATCTGGATATTGTGCGGCAAGACTTAGAAACAGGTGTCCACCGTCCCAACAAGGACAATACCAAATACTTTACTGATGCCTATCTCCACCACCCGGATGAGATCGAACGGGAAGCTGAGGAGGCGCATTTACAGATCGTGGACCATGTCGCCGTCGAGGGTGTGGGGTGGCTTTGGCAGAATTTTGATAAAATTTGGTCGGACCCACGACAACGGGCTATCATGCTCGAGATGATAGACCGAACTGACCGAGATCGCTCTCTCTTGGGTGCGAGTGGCCACATTCTTCTTGTTGTGAAGAGGCGAGACATCGAATAACAGCACGGTTCGCGCTGCGGTGCCTGTGGCGTCTCGGCCTCCGGCAACCCGCTATGAGGGCTCGGCAACAGGAGACGTTATGTGAAATGAATTTTAGGCAATTCTCGAAAGCAGGTTGACGTTGATAGTCCAAGATCTACCAGATCCGGTCCAAGCCCATCTGAAGGGTTTTGCCTCAGATGGCGACAACCTCAGGACTGAATCATGCGCCGATGTATTCTCATTTACTCACCCGAGCAAGCAGGGTTTGTTCCTCAAAATCAGAGATGCGTTCGCTGCACCACAAGAATCTGATCTTCGCGCCGAAAAAGCGGCCATGTCTTGGTTGCACGACAAACTGAATGTGCCTAGCGTGGTCTGCTTCCACGAGGAAAACAATACTCAGTATCTGCTGATGACCCGAATCGCCGGTGTCTCTGGTGTCCACGAAGACGCTAGGATAGATCCCCTAGGTCTGATTCGTATGTTCGCTCATGGACTTCGCGAGATTCACGCAATTCCAGTTGATTCGTGCCCATTGGATTGGCGCTTTGAACGCTATTTTGCGTGGGCGACAGACCTGATTGATTCAGGAGTGCTGGATGGTCAAATCCCCAAAGGCAGCACTAGAAATGTCCTGCGGGATGAACTGGCAAGCATACGAGACGATCTGCCGCCAGAAGATGTAGTGTTCACCCACGGGGATTATTGCCTTCCCAACGTCATGATCCTCAATGGTCACCTGAGTGGCTACATTGATTGGGGCTATGCAGGAATAGGAGATCGATACCTCGACTTTGTTGCCGCGTACAACACCATTCGCAGAAATCTGGGTGATGAGTGGATTCCATTGTTTTTTCGGGAGTATGGGCAAGAATTGGATCAGGCCAAGTTGAGCGTGTATCAAAGGATCCATGACTTCGTAGACTAAGAGGGAAATAATGGAGACTGAACTTACGGCCGAAGATCGGCAACTCCTACAGCGCCTGGAAGAAGAACTGTGGCGAGAGGAAACGCGTTTCGACTTATCGAGAATGGAGGAAATCATCGCCGAGGACTTCTTCGAGTTTGGCAGGTCTGGGCGTATCTACCAGCGCGCCGACACGCTTTCGGTACCTTCAATGCCCATAGAAGCGGTGATTCCACTTCCAGACTTTGATGCGCGTCTTCTTTCTGAAGGCGTCGCACAGGTAACGTATAATAGTGTCGTCACCTACGGCGAAAATATCGAAGAGGCACGAAGGAGCTCAATCTGGACGCGGTCGTCTGGTGGTTGGAAGCTGAGGTTCCATCAAGGGACCCCATTTTCGAGTGACGATTGAGCGGGCTTCTCAATTGAAAGAGAATCGGGTGTAGAACCAATGGTCGATGCCAGATATGATGGGCTGGCGGAGTGGTACGACGACTACCTGAAGCAGCCTCTCTACGATGACGTGCCTGAGCACGTTTACCGCCTTGTGGGTTCAGGAACCGGGCTTTGTATCGATGCCGGTTGTGGAACCGGGATACACCTTGGCATACTGGCGTCACGAGGATGGACTGTAGTCGGAATTGATGTCTCAACTGATCAACTCAGACTAGCGTCTAGGCGATGGCGTTCCTTGGTACAAGGTGACGTAGGACGGATGCCGTTCTCTGATGCTTGTGCTTCGCGAGTAGTATCGGTCTTGACGCTCACGGACTTCGATGATGTGGATCCCTTTTTTCACGAAGCGAAGCGCATCCTCTCTCCCGATGGCCTTCTCGTGGTGATCTCTATCCATCCCTGTTTCGTGGGTCCTTTTGCCAAGATGGAGGGCGGTCCTGACGGTGTAGCTATGGTGTATCCAGGCTACTGGACTACCGATCGAGTGTTCGAGGGTCCAGGAATTGGCTCAGGGGTTCGGTCACGTGTTGGCGTACGCCATGTTCCTCTGTCTGAGTTGCTGAACAAGCTACTAGCGTCTGGTCTGCAGCTTGAACGTGTGGAGGAACTCGGAGAGGGAACAGTGCCTTGGCTGTTGGCACTCAGGGCTAGAAAACCATAGCAGGAAACGGCGTCCCCTGATCTCTTTTCACGGTCCGGGGGCACTGAAATGTTAGATGAAATTGAATCTTTTTTCAGTAGTATCACTGGTTATGTGGGCACTTGATGCTTAGATCCATGAGATCGTGGATAATGCGAGCCTGCTGCGAAGCGGAGAGGTGAAACCGATGGCAAAGGCCCTAGAAGCAATGCTTGAGTTGCGCGGCATACTCAGAGAAGGAGACGAGGAGAACCCGGACGTACGGCTATGCTTCTACGGAGAACCTCGATTGTTGGTCGTGGGAGATGAAGAGCTTCGGGAGTATGAGTTGGCTCTCGGCAGGCTTTGGCGAGCGGATACCGAAGTTCACCAGACCGTTGGCCGGAAGACATTGGAGTCGGAGCTTCTTCGAGTACTGAGGCAGACGGCAAATGACTCAAGGGAGCTTCAGAGACAGGATGCCGATCTGATGATGGCCAATCTGAAAAAGTCTCCTGTGCAAGGCTTCTTCGTCCTCCGGCGGATCGAGGGGGTCGCTTTCAAAGGGATGGAGCCATGCGCAGCGGGATCATGCCAGATCATTGAACTCCCGCGAGACCTACAATCCACCCCGAGAACCACTGACTACATTCTGCGTGAGGATATGAGAAAACTTGATGGAGTGTTCGTGCAGTACGAGGTTGCGGCAAGAGAACCCCAAAGGGCGACTGAACTCGCTGATGAGGTTTTCGGAAAGTTGGAGGGGCTTTTGCGGGTTGCCGCAGGTGTTTGGCACGAGAGCGCTCAGATCAGGATCCTTGACGAAGTTGGCCAATGGCGCCGAGAGGCGATTGCCATTGGGCGGCAGGGCGTTGTTGGTAAGAAATACGAGCAGAGCCCTTACGTACACGACATCTGGATTGATGAGGTAGTCAAAAGCATCGAAAGCAATCATCCGGGCAAGTATTGGCCACTGGTCGACAGCAGCCAGTTAAGCGACCTTGAAAAACGAGCCCTCCGAGGTATTCTCTGGTTAGGGAAAGCCTACTCAAGCCAAAGGACCGAAGATGCTTTTCTTCAGTGTGCAATCGCCCTGGAGGTCGCACTAGTCATGAACCAGCGTGACGTTATAACACCATCTATCCTCTATCAGCTCGCAGAATCGGTCGCCGTGCTCCTTGGCAGGAACCAGAGAGAACGTCTGCAGATTGACGAAGAGATGCGAAAATTCTATGGGAAGAGGAGCGCCATCGTTCACAAGGGGTCAGATGAGGTCTCTCGGGAGGACTGTGAAAGGTTCCTGTCATACGCTAGGAATTGCCTCATTTTTCTTCTCGGTGACGACACATATAGGCAGCTCGGCTCCCTTGACGCAATCCATCGCCACATGAAAGAGTTCAAGTTCGGCGATAGACAATAGATCAGCCCCTCGTTGTTGAGACAAATCGCAAATTGTGACGTTTTTTTTCACTGTAAAGCGTCTCGTCGCTCTTTAGATCGTCGTCGCCAAAAACCCCCGTCAACGCGGATGTCCGTGCCGGTGAACCTGGCCGCTCGTTGCGATTGCGACTATGCACCAAGAGACGTACCTTCATTCGTTTCGTGTAAATAACATCTCGCGGCCATTACCCGAACCAATTAAATAGTTAGACGACAGCAATGCCCGGCGGCATGCGGGCTATTTAGGAGCCAAAATAGATGCCAGATCAATCGCACTTGGATCAGCGTTACTTTGTAGACTCCAAGATTTACAACTGCCCTTTCTGCAACAGACGACACGTGGCGTATTCAATCGTCAAGCACGTCGAGTTTGACTGGACTGACGAGAAACGCTGTCGGGTATTCTTCGTTAAGTGCCATTCCTGCTATAAGGAATCGATGCACCTGACGTTCAGGGAGTTGGACATGGTCGCAAGTAACACCGCTTACCAACGGTGGCATTTTAATCTTGCGTCAGACGTCGATGAAGGTGCCACTCTCGACGACGCCATGTTCTATTCAGTGCCAACGTCGTTCTTCGTGTTGGACGTGCGAGTGCCTCGTGTGTTGCGAGACCTACTTACCGAGGCAGAGGGCTGTCTGAAGAGCAACTTTCTGACCGGCGCATCTGCCTGCGCACGGAAGATCGTTTACGAGCTTGCACAGGTCGAAAACGCGACGGGCGATTCCTACGAGGATCGAATCAAGTCTTTAAAGTCGGTACATCCGGAGGTGGAGCCCACCTACTTTGACACTCTCTTAACCATTCAACAGCTCACTAGCACCAAGGTGCATGAAAACTCGTATGACGGGTGGGAGGCAAGGCACCTTAGGATTATCCTGGCGGCTCTCTCAGAGGTTCTGCACGAGCTGTACGTGCTGCCCGCGGTTCGGGACGACCGCCGGAAGGCAGTACTCGCTCTGCAGAAGGAACTTGGCGGAGAGAAAGCGATTACTGGAGCGGACGACGGAGACTGCAACGAGCAGGATGGCCAGTAGCTGATCGATCGGGTAAGATGACCTCGCGGTCCGGGTTGTCACGAGATTGGATCGTCGGGCTATATTGGAAAAACTGAGCCGACGGTGTATTCGCCTGACGACTTAGTGCAGTGCAGCGTCTAGCGTTGCTTCAACCGGGGGTGGGAATTCGATTTTGTAAAAGCGGTCGGCATCAAATGCGTAATCTTCGCCACTTTCGTCCACCATGCGAATGTACCCGTGATCAGCCGCCGCCTGATCGGGAATTACGCGATACACTTTTCCGACTTCGAGAGAAGCCTCATAGCCTTCGTT
>VXZF01000194.1:8505-11236 GCA_009845645.1 Gemmatimonadota bacterium
CCGTCAACGCGGATGTCCGTGCCGGTGACGAAGCCGCTGGCTGCGTCCGACGCGAGGAATACCGCTGCGCCAATCAGTTCCTCGGGGCGGCCAAAGCGGTCCATGGGCGTGTGGGAGAGGATTTGTTGGCCGCGTTCGGTTGGGGTGCCGTCGTCTTCAAAGAGCAAGCGGCGGTTTTGCTCGGCGGGGAAAAAGCCCGGGGTGATGGAGTTGACCCGCACGCCTTTGTCGGCCCACTCCCGCGCGAGAAACTGGGTTAGGTTCAATACGGCCGCTTTGGCTGCGGAGTACGCCACCACCCGCGAAACCGGCAGGTGGGCGGCGATCGAGGCGATGTTGATGATGCTGCCCCGGCCCCGTGCGGCCATGGCCGAGCCGAATTCTTGGCAGGGCAACAGCGCGCCAGCCCCCAAGTTCAGGTCGAAACAACGCTGCCAATCGTCGGTTGCTATCGCGGCAAAGTCTAGGTCGTCGTTCAAGGTCACCTGTGGCTGATTGCCGCCGGCTGCGTTGAGGAGCACGTTGACGGGACCCAACGCTGCGACGACCGCTTCGTGGGCGGCCTTGAGCGACGCTTTGTCCGTGGCGTCGCAAGCGGCGAAAACGCCCGTGCCGCCTGCGGCCTCTATCGCCGCTACTCGCTTGTGCCCCCGGTCGTGGTCTCGTCCCAATACTGCTACGGAGGCTCCGGCCTCGGCCAATCCCTGGGCCATTGCTCCGCCCAATACGCCGGTCCCGCCGATGACTACTGCTACTTCGCCCTGCAAATTCCATTGACTCATTTTCAATACCCCAGTGCTTTAGATAAAAGTCCAATAGTGCCGCCGAACACATTGCCCCAGACGATTAGCCAGCCCAAGTGCTCGCGGATTACTTCCTCCATCATCTCCTTGACCCGGTCGGGCGTCAGTTCCTCTAGCTTGGTCTCCAGCAGCTCGTCAACCTGTGTCCGCATGGCGCTGACGTCAGGGCCTGCTTCGCCGGCCAAAAGCGGCGCAATCTCGCTTCCGAACCCAATTACGAACTGCTTGACCAGTGGCTTGACCGTCTGTGTCCCCACCAACTGGAGCATCATCCCCTGCGGCGATTCCGCCAACTCTTCGAGCTTGCGGTCGATGATCGCGTCAACCTCGTCGGACGCCAGCACCTTTTGCACCTTTTCTCCGACATCGTCTCCGGCCATCCGCTCGGCAAAGAATCGCTCCAGGTACTCCTCGTCGAAGAAGTAGCGCATGATGGCATCTTTGACCGCTGCCCGGATGGCGCGAAATCGCGCTGGGATCACCCCCGACCCGTACAGCAGGGGCACCCGGTCGAAGAGCATCTTTACTGCCAACCAGTTGGTCGTGCCGCCGGCAAAGCCAAACAATCCAACCGCCAGGACCCAGTCGCTGCCATTGACTCCCTCGACGCGCCCCCAGAGGCCCGCTACCAGCAGGGCAAGCGAAATCAGGTTGCTGACGTTGCCTTTTTCCCAGCGCACTTTTTTCATAGATCGATTCGCAAGCATATTATCCGCAGATGGACGCAGATGGACACAGAATGTGCATACTGTCGGCCCCCGTTACCATCAACCCGGGCATGTCATTAGGAGATTTTTCTCTTCACCGGGCCGTCTTCGTCTTCTGCTTGTCTTCGTGCCGCTCGATTCCCAACTGGACCAACCGGTCGATCAACTCCCCGTAGCTCACGCCGCTCGCCTCCCACAGCTTGGGATACATGCTGATGGGCGTAAACCCCGGCATGGTGTTGATCTCGTTGACGAAAATTGCCTCGTCGCTCTCGCGCACGAAGAAATCCACCCGCGCCAACCCCCAGGCTTCTATCGCCTGAAAGGCCCGGATGCCCAGCTCGCGCACGGCCTCTTGGGTGGCGGGCGAGATGCGCGCTGGAATGATTAGGTCGGAATTGTCGTCGATGTATTTGGCGTTGTAGTCGTAAAAGTCATTGCCCGGCACGATCTCGCCGGTGATGGACGCTTCGGGCGACTCGTTGCCCAAGATCGCCACCTCGACTTCACGGCAGCCGCTCGCTTCGGCCTCGACCACGACCTTGTAGTCGTATTGCGCTGCTTCGTCGATGGCCTGCTCCAGTTCGGCACTATTGCAAGCTTTGCTCACTCCGACGCTCGAACCAAGATTCACTGGCTTGACGAAGACGGGATAGTCCAGCGCGGCTTCGACCTCGGCGCGCCCCCCGGCGCGGTCCTTTTCCCAACGGCTGCGCCGGACTATCTGGTAGTCCACCTGCGGCAATCCCTCGGCCTTGAAGACTCGCTTCATCAGTTCCTTGTCCATGCCCACGGCCGAGCCGACGACCCCGGCCCCCACATACGCTATGTTGGCCAGTTCCATCAGACCCTGCACGGTGCCGTCCTCGCCGTAGGGGCCGTGCAAGAGCGGGAAGATTACGTCGAGGGCTTGGTTTTCCCCATCGCCTTGCTGCGCCACGAGCGAGCGCGTTCCCAGATAGTCCAGCGCCACTGGCGTTAGCCCATCCTCGTGGACCTGACTGGACGCTAGAAGTTGCTGTGTGTCTGCGGCGGACAGCCAGCGCCCTTCCTTGGAGATGCCGATCATCACCAGTTCGTACTTGTCCTTGTCGATGGCTTCCAACATCGAGCGCGCTGAAATCACCGAGACCTCGTGCTCGGCCGAGCGCCCGCCGCAGAGCACACCAAGGCGTATCTTGCGACCCATGTATTGCTGTTCCTTCGGTTAAGTTGCGAGTA
>VXZF01000272.1:0-2447 GCA_009845645.1 Gemmatimonadota bacterium
GTTTAGCGTCCGTCGTCTGGTCGCGGAAAAATCCCTCGCCCTCGTTGTGGTACAAGGTATTGGTTTCCAAGTAGAAATTAGTTACAAAAAAATCAAAAGCCCCGTCGTTGTCGTAATCGCCCGCGGCCACGCCCATGCCAGCCTCGGATTGGCCTTGGCTATTGTAGGAAACCCCGGCGATCAAACCCATTTCCGCGAAATGACCGCCCTCGTTTTGGTAGAGCAAATTGGGCGTTCCATCGCCCGCGGCAAACAGGTCCAAGTCGCCGTCCAGATCCCAATCGGAAAAAACTGCGCCCAACTCCCGTGCTCGACCCACAGCAAAGCCCATTTCCGCACCGACCTCGGCGAAGCGGCCACCGTCGTTGCGATAGAAAGCATCCCCTTCGGGCGCATAGGTCCACGGCGCGCAATAGACCCGGATGCTATCCTGGCGAAAACAGGCGCGATCCGGATCGGCGCGGAAGTCCAGATAATTGGCCACGTACAGATCCAAGTCGCCGTCCAGATCCCAATCGCCAAAGGCCACGCCCGTGCCAAAGCCCTCGTCGCCCACGCCGGCTGTGGCCGTGACATCGTCAAAACGACCATCGCCGCGATTGCGGTAGAGGATATTCACGCCGTAACAGGTGATGTACAGATCTGCATCGCCGTCATTGTCGTAGTCAGCAACCACCACGCCCATGCCGCACCCGGAATTCCCCACGCCAGCAGTCTGCGTCCGCTCGGCAAAACGACCATTGCCCTCGTTGCTATAGAGCGCGGCCGGGCCCGCGACATTGACCCAATACAAATCGAGCCAGCCGTCGTCATCATAATCAAAAAAGGCCACACCCGACCCCATCGTCTCGGGCAATTGCTTCTGCCCCCTAGCCCCGTTGCGGTGCTCGAATTCAATGCCAGCCGCCGCGGCCACATCCACGTACCGAGGTTGGGCAGCTGCGGTCCCTGTCCACAGGCCAATCAGCAGCGCAAAAACCCAGCGCATCTGTCCATCCCGCTCCAACGCACCCCCCTATATCATCATTCCTTTAATCCTGCTCATCCTGTCCTAATCCTGTCCATCCTGGTCCCCTTCCTGTCCATCATATCGGTCCATGTATTATTTTTTTGTAATCCAAGATACCGGCTCGGCAAGCGACCTACAAGGCGGCAGAAAAATCATCCATGCGTCCAACAAGTCCCTATCTATGGCTCGGCCTGTTGTGGCTGGCCGCCCTAATCGGGGTGGGGGCCTTTACCTTCCACTACGGAGAGGGCCTGTCCTATTTCAGCACAAACCCAGACGCGTGTGCCAACTGCCACATCATGCGGCCTCAACTAGATTCCTATCGCAAATCCAGTCACCACGCCGCGGCCACTTGCGTCGATTGCCATCTACCGCGCAGTTTCTTGAGCAAGTATCTGGCCAAGGCCGAAAACGGCTGGAATCACTCTACAGCCTTTACATTCCAAAACTTTCCCGAGCCAATCTTTATCAACGAGAAAAACAGCCGCATCTTACAGCAAAACTGCCTCGCGTGTCACAGCGCCTTTGTCCACCAAATCGTCGAGACTGAAGCCGTGCGCTGCGTCCACTGCCACCGCACGGCTGGCCACGGAGAGTGGGTGGGCTTGGGCGGTGCAGAGGCCGCACCTAACAACGAGTAGCCTATGTCTCGCAAAATACCCTATAAAGCCATCGTCCTTTTGGCCTTAGTCGCCTTGGCCAGTGCACTCATCACCGGGCTATTGGTCAACATATACGAACGCAAGGCCGAAGCGCGGCGCGGCGCGGTGCGTCTCGTCGAAGTCAGGGAGGACGACACCGACCCAGCCCATTGGGGCATCAACTGGCCGCGGCAATACGACAGCTATAAGCGCACAGCCGAGGCGACTCGCACGCGCTTTGGCGGACACGGCGGCAGCGAGGCCCTGCCCGCGCAAAAGATCGAACGCGACCCCTGGCTGCGGCGGATGTTCCTCGGGTACGCGTTCTCGCTCGACTACCGAGATCGGCGCGGCCACGCCTACATGCTCTACGACCAAGAGCAAACCGAGCGGCAATCCAAGCCTCAGTCCGGCTCCTGCCTGCACTGCCACGCCTCCATCATGCCCCTCTACCGGCAGCTTGGCGATGGCGACGCCACCGCGGGCTTTGAGCGATCCTACGCCTATTCCTATGGCGAGCTAAACCAGATGCTGCACGACGCCGGACACGCCCATCCCGTATCGTGCGTCGATTGCCACGACCCAGCGACCATGCAGTTGCGCATCACCCGGCCCGGGTTTATCCAAGGCATCCAAATGCTGGCTGAGTCCGACGCCCCAGTCCCACACCTGCCGTCGCTCGAACGCTGGCGACGGGGAAGTCGCGACCGCCCCTACGACCCCAACGCGACCGCGAGCCGCAACGAAATGCGCTCGTTCACCTGCGGCCAGTGCCACGTCGAATACTACTGCGGCAG
>VXZF01000272.1:2547-11233 GCA_009845645.1 Gemmatimonadota bacterium
CTGCTGAACATCAACCGCGCCTGTCAGGTCTGCCACTCTTTCTCCGAGGCCGAACTCGACGCCCGAGCCGACGCGATCCAGCAGCGCAATTTCGACCTCCTGCAACGAGCCGGTGCCGCGCTCATGGACCAACTCGACGCCATAGCCACAGCCCGCGCGGCCGGTGCCACAGACGACGACCTAGCAACGGCCCTAGCCTTGCAGCGCAAGGCGCAGTGGCGGCTCGATTTCGTGGCCGCGGAAAATTCCATGGGCTTTCACGCTCCGCAGGAGGCCGCCCGCATTCTCGGCGAAGCGGCCGATTACGCCCGCCAAGGCCAGATCGCTGCTATCGAGTGGCTGGTCTCTAGGCCAGAGGACAAACCCTAGTTGCGATGGCAACCATACTACCTGTTTCGATCTTACTGACCTACGGCTCCTCCCGATGCTCAGGCACACTCTCCACCTCAAACGCCGCGACGTTACGGCTCTCCCGGCTGAACTCCACTGCAATCAAGTGAATCGGTTCGCCCCGAGCGCGGTACTTGTCGGCATAACGCCGCTCCTTCAATTGCGCCATCGCCGCGCCCTCGGGCACCAACTCCACCACTTTGAATTCAAATAGGTACACGTTGCCATTGAACAACACCGCCATGTCCAGACGACCGTGGCTGCTGCTGTCTTCCACGACGATGTCCAATCCCACCGACTCGAAGTAGGAGTAGAACACGCTGGCGTAATAGCCTTCGTAGTTGGCTATGTCATTGTTGGAGTGCCACTGATAGGGAATGCTGGCGAAGAACGCCTTGAACAGGCTCTCTATACCGGCGAAGTCATTGACCAGCAACAGGTCGTACAGCCGGGCACTGTGCTCAGCCTGCCGTCCCGGGCTCCCAGTCAAGTGGTTCAGTAGACTTTCGTTCAGGCTCTGGCGCACTTCTTGGTTCGGGTAGCTCAGACGGTAGTAGACCCTGCTGCCGCGCGGTTCGGTGCGGCTAATGGTCAGGTAGCCGGTCTGGAACAGCAGGGCCTCGGTGGCGATGTGGCCAACGTCGAAGGCTGACAGCAAGTCGTCGCTGCCCAGCATGTTGTCCAAACTCAACGCACCGACTCCGCGCGAGATCAGCGTCTCAACCAAAAACGTCGGCGTACCCGTCTCAAACCACCACGCGCCGAAACGGCGGCTGTCGAAGAGCAGGAGAATGTCGAACGGGTTATACACCTTCTCCTCTCCCAGCCAGCTATAGCCGTTGTACCAGCGGCGTATCTCGTCCCGGTCCAAGCCGGGAAGTTCCGGCGCGAACACCGTGTCCAAATCCGCATCAGTGTAGCCGCAGATGGCTGAGTAGCGAGGATCTAGTGTGATATCCTTGAGATTATTGAGGCCGGAAAAGAGGCTGACCTTGGAGAATTTGCTCACCCCGGTGAGAAACGTGAACTTGATGTGCGCGTCGCTATCCTTGATCGTCGCGTACAGGCCGCGCAGAAAGTCGCGGTTGGCGCGTGCGACCTCTGGCACCTCAAGCGCGTCCAGAATTGGCTTGTCGTACTCATCTACCAGCACTGCCACCGGCTGTCCGGTACGCTCGCGCAGGGCCTCAATCAGATAGGCAAAACGCTCGGGGGCGCTGGCGTATTCGGACTTCACATCCTCCCGCCGTTCAACCGCGTCCAGTTGCGCCATTAGATTCGTATGCAGGTAGCCCGGCTCTTTGAAATTGCCGCTGCCAAAGCTCAAGCGCACCACCGGATGGCGAACCGACCAGTCCCAACGGTCGTGGATGTGAAGTCCCTCGAACAGCGATTCGTTGCCCTCGAACAGTTCTTTCAATGTGTCCAAAAACAGGCTTTTGCCAAAGCGCCGCGGGCGCGACAAAAAATAATGCTTGCCCTCGTCCAGCATCCGACGAATGTAAGCGGTCTTGTCTACGTAGTAATAGTTCTCCGCGCGAATCTCGCGAAAGGTCTGAATGCCGATGGGCAGCTTGCGTCTATCTGTGCGCTCAGCCAATTCAGGCCTCCATCACTCCCACTCGTCAAACGGATTCGCCGTGCTCGCCAGCGGCAACCCTACTCGCGCACCAGCCATATGCGAGGCGTGAGCCATCATCGCCATTTCCAGATAGAGCCGCGCATTCTCCAACTCTACCAGCTCCCACTCTGGCTCCTTGCCCTCGATCATGTCAATCATAGACCGAGCCATGCGGCGATGCGCGTTGAGCCATTTGTGGTCGTCCGGCGGCGGCGACGAGGGCACGACCTCCCAGCGCGGATCGCCGATCAGCCCAGGGTTGACCAGCGGGTGATAGTAAATGTCCGGCAGGTTGACCATCGGCCCAGGCAGCGACAAAGTCCCTTCCGTCCCGTGAATATCGATCCGGTAGGGATTCTCCTTCCCATCCCCCCGGTACGACTCAAAATCGGCAGCCACGCCGCCCGGAAACTCGTAGTACGCCTTGATCCCGTCCCCAGCCACCAAGCCCATCCCTTCGACGCCTTCCTTTAAATCCGCCGGCGTCGCGCTGCGCCCATCCTGCGTCAGATGCGCATGACACCACAGCGGTGCTCCAAACAACTGCCAGAGAAAATCAAAGAAATGCGGATACAAGTCCAAAAACAGTTGATCCCCGCCGTGTGTGCCGCCCATCCCATAAACCCGGCATAGCCGCGGCTGACCGATCTTCCCCGCCTTGATCTCCGGAATCGCCACCCGCTGAATCGGCGGATGCCCCTGCCACGGATGCGCCACCACCACCGTCACTCCGGCCTTATCGCGCGCTGCGATCATCTGGTCAACCTGGGCGACCGAAGCGGCCACTGGCTTTTCGAGGTACACATGCGCCCCGCGCTCCACGCAATTGAGCACCAACGCCAAGTGATCGCCGATCTCCCGCGACGCCACCACCGCGATATCCGGCTGCTCTTCCTCTAACATCTGCACGTAATCGGCATATCCCTTGGGTGCTCCGGTTTTGGCAACAGTGGCTTGGCGTCCCTCCTCATCGGGATCGGCCAACGCCACAATCTCCGCGCCTTCTACCCCGACAAACGCCATGTCTAAGTAGTGGCCGTAGTTGCCGCGACTCGTGTGCCCAATTATTCCAACTTTCACGCGCTACCTCCTCTTTAGCTAGCTATTAGATAATTCCACCGTCCGCCCCGTCTCCATAGACTCCTTCACCGCGTCTAACACCCGCATCTGCGCGACGCTATGCTCCGGCGTGATCCGATGCTCCCGCTCCTCAGCCAAGCACTCGCACAGGTGCTGCAACTGCAATGCAAACTGAAAGCACGGCGGGATTTCGACGACCTCCACCCCACTCGGCGTGCGATGCTCTACGGTCACGGCTCGATTCTCATTGTTCCACACTTGATCTAGCCGCAGCATCCCGCGGTGCCCGGAAATCTCCGCGTACTGCGAACTGAACGTATTAAAACCCACGGAAATCTGCGCGGTGCGGCCCCCGGAAAAGACCAGCACGATCGACGCGGCATCGTCGGTTTCCAAGCCCAACTGCTGCGCGGCAAACACCCGCTCCGGCTCCTCGCCAAATATGAATCGCGCGTGGTGAACGTTGTAACAGGCCAAATCGTAGATACTGCCGCCGCCTTTGGCCTTGTTGAAACGCCAATTCGACTCGGGCGTGCGCTCTTGGAGCGAGGCACCCGAACTAGTGCAAAACGTGCTCCGCACGCCGGTCAAGTCGCCGATCTCACCGGCGTCGAGCATGGCCTTGGCCCGCAAGTGCATGGGGTGATGGCGGAACTTAAACGCCTCGGCCACGAGGACGCGGTTTTTCCTGCCGGCCGCGGCAAAGGCCGCTGCTTCGGCTGCGTTTTGGGTGAAGGGCTTTTCGCAGAGCACGGCTTTCACCCGCCCCGAATCGCAGATCCGAATCCCGGTCTCCGCGTGAAAAGCACCCCAAGTGCAGATGATGGCAATGTCCAGCTCGGCCTCGCGGAGCATGGCGTCGAGTTCGGTATAACGCGCTGCAACGCCAAACTCCTCGCCGTAGCGCGCTAGCTGTTCGGCGGACACGTCGCAGATGGCGACGAGTTCGGCTTCGGCAATCTGTTGGCAGGCCTTGCCGTGAGCGCGGGCGATACCACCCGTCCCCACGAGGCCAACGCGATAGGCCACGGCATTCTCCTTGCGATGGTTATATCTGTGGGCTTAGATCTTTGGGTTCAAAAAGCTGCGGCCGCAAGTAGATCGGCGCGCCGAGGCGTGTCACCAGCACCATGCCGTCGCTGGGCCGACAGTCGAGCACCCACTCGCCAGCTTCGGTCTCAATGTACAAGTTGGCGTGAAAGGTGTCGTCCTTGATGCTGTGGACGACGAGGTGCTGCACCTCGCCTTGCAGCTTCTCCAGCATCGCTTCCAACAGATCGTACGCCAGCGGGCGCGGGAAGTCCTCGTCCTGCATAGCTCTGACTAACGCCCGCGCCTCGCAGTGGCCGATGATGATGGGCAACGGCGGCACATCGTCTCCTTTGAGCACGACAGCCACCCCATCGGCACCGAAGTCGCGCACATTGACAATGCGGGCGGGAATGAGGTCAGCAGGCGGTTCTCGGCCACAGGCTACCAGCGCTAGGGCCGCCAAGACTACGAGGAGCCGTTTCATTAATATTGCTCCTTTTCGGTTTGAGTCTTTTGCACACGGTCCAATTATAGGGGCTGTGGCTGCGGCCTGCAAAGGTGAATGAGACACTTTACAGCAGTCCGCAGCAGAGATGCTCGTACGAGCGTTTACTGATTGGCATGAACGGCAGTAATAAAAAAATGAAAACGCACGGGAATGAATAGGATCTATCGATGGTCTAATATGATGATACAGCCAACCAGAACTGACCAGTCAGTTCTGTTGACAAGGGTCGAAGCCTCGTCTATACTTGTTTGGACGACACACGCCAGAGAAAGGAATCCCGTGGACAAAACACATACAACTAGGATCTGCTCCAGATGACAACTCGCCAATATGCACTGTCCATCGGCAGCGTTTTGCTCCTCGCGCTAGGCTGCGGCGAGGAAGAGGAATCCGCACAGGGTTTCCAGCGCGGCGGTTGGGGCGGGCGCGAAGCGGCAGCCATTCCAGTCAAAGGCGAGCAGGTCACGCGCGGCGACATGAACGCCTACATTGAGACGTACTCCCGCCTCGAAGCCGAGCGCCGCGTCAGCGTCTTGGCGCGCACGACCGGCTTACTTGAGGAGCTCGCGGCCGAAGAGGGCGACCTAGTCCGCCAAGGCCAAGTGATGGTCCGCCTCAACAAGGATGAACTGAGCTTAAACTTGCGCCAAGCCGAAGAGGCTTTTGCCGACGCCAGTACCAACTACGAGCGCATCAAGGCGCTGCACGAGCGCAGCATGGTCAGCCAATCCGAATACGATACGGCTCACCTCCGCTTGGACAACGCCAAGATCTCCCTCGAAGAAGCCCAGCTCAATCTCGCGTACGCAGACGTTACCGCGCCGATTGCCGGCGTCGTCACCCAGCGATTGGTCGAAGTGGGTGACCTAGTGCGCGGCAATCAAGAAGTCTTTGTCATCGCCGACCGCGACCCGCTGTTGGTGCGCATCTTCGCGCCCGAGCAGCGCATGTACCAGTTGCACCCCGGCCAAGAGGCCACTATCGCGGTCGAAGCCCTGCCTGACACGAGCTTCCGCGGCCGCATTCGCATGATTAGTCCAGAGGTCGATCCCGCCAGTGGCACCGTCAAGGTCACCCTCGAAGTCGCCAGCGACGGCTTACTCAAACCGGGGATGTTCGCCACAGTGCGCATTATTACCGAGCGGCGGCCCCAGACCTTAATCATCCCCAAGAAAGCCCTAATCCTCGAAACCGACGAGGACGACGTCTTCCTCATCGAGAACAGCACGGTGCGCCGGGTCGCCGTCGAATTGGGATTTGTCGAGGGTGATAAAGTCGAGATCGTCTCCGGCCTCAAAGAAGGTGACCAAGTAGTGACCATTGGCCACGAGGGCCTGAAAGACGGTGCGGCCGTGCGGCTGGCCGGAGAGGGCCTACCGACTCCGGCAGAATTGGCCGCCTCAGAGTCCGCTGAACCCCGAGGCGGAGGCTTCGGTCCACCTGGGGCCAGGGGCGGCTGGCAGGGAGGCGGCCTGCCCGACAGCTTGCGCCAAATCATCGCCGAGTACCGCCGCCAGGGCAAGCCTCTGCCCGACAGCTTGCGCCAAGTCCTGCGCGCAATGCGCGAGCAGGGCGGCTGGCAGGGTAGAGGCGAAGGCAGGGGTAGGGGCGAAGGTAGGGGTAGAGGCCAGTGAAACTCGTCGAATTTTCCACGCGTCGCCGCGTCACAGTGGCGATGCTGATGGTGGCGATCATCGCCTTCGGCGGTGTGGGCTTTTCGCGCTTGGCCGTCAACCTCCTCCCGGATATCACCTATCCCACCATCACCGTCCGCACCGAATACGAGGGCGTAGCTCCCCTCGAAATCGAACGCCTCATTTCCGAGCCGGTCGAAGGCTTGGTCGGCGTGGTCAGCAACGTGGTCCGCGTCTCGTCGATTTCGCGGCCGGGGATTTCGGATGTGGTCGTCGAATTCGGCTGGGGCACCAACATGGACTTTGCCTCACTCGACATCCGCGAAAAGCTCGATTTGTCCAACCTGCCGCGCGACGCCGACAAGCCCATCCTCTTGCGCTTCGACCCCTCGCTCGACCCCATAATGCGCTTGGCGTTTTACGGCAATTTGAGCCTGATGGAGATGCGGCGCATTGCCGAAGAGCGGCTGCGCCCCGACCTCGAAAGCCTCGAAGGCGTAGCGGCCGTCAGGATCAACGGCGGCCTAGAGGAAGAAATCCAAGTCGAAGTCGAAGCCCAGCGCCTAGCTTACCTCGGCATCTCCATTAACCAAGTCACCAGCCGCCTCGCCGCGGAAAACGTCAACCTAACCGGCGGGATGCTCAAGGACGGCGAGGCTGAGTTCCTCGTCCGCACCCTCAACGAGTTCCAAGGCATCGACGAGATCGGCGAAATCGTCGTCGGCCAGATCGACCGCGCGCCGATCAAGCTCAAGGACGTGGGTCGCGTCTTCCGCGGCCACCGCGAGCGCGACCTCGTCACTCGCATCAACGGCCGCGAAGGCGTCGAGGTCTCGGTCTTCAAGGAAGGCGACGCCAACACCGTCCAAGTCAGCGCGGCAGTCCAGGAGCGCTTGGACGAATTCCTCGCCGAGAATGCCACGCTGCTCCAAGACAGCGGCATGGAAGTGGTCTTCAACCAAGCGACCTTTATCCAACAGGCCGTTGACGAGGTGCTAAACACCGCCATCATCGGCGGTATCCTCGCCGTCATCGTGCTCTTCCTTTTCCTCCGCGACCTCAAAAGCACCGCCATCATCAGCCTGTCGATTCCCCTCTCGGTGGTGGCGACCTTTTTCCTGATGTTCGGCTCGGACGTGAGTCTCAACATCATGTCGCTGGGCGGGCTGGCTTTGGGGGTCGGGATGCTGGTTGACAACTCCATCGTAGTCTTGGAAAGCGTGCAACGCTACCGCGACCAAGGGCTTAACGTCTTAGCAGCCGCCGTGCGCGGTGCCAGCGAGGTCGGACGCGCCGTCATCGCCGCTACTACCACCACTATCTGCGTGTTTTTGCCCATCGTCTTCGTCGAGGGCGTCGCCGGCCAGCTCTTCCGCGATCAGGCCCTGACCGTCACCTATTCGCTGGTTGCCTCCCTCATAGTCGCCTTGATGCTAATCCCCATGCTCTCGTCGCTGAACCTCGAAAGCATGATTGCCGAGCGGGAAGAGATTGGCCCCAAACGCGGCCTCCAAGGCCCCGCGCTGCTCATTCGTCTGATCCGCGCCATAGCTCGCGGTGCTGGCCGTGTCTTCTCCACCCTGCTCTTCCCACTGTACTGGCTCTTCGACCTCGTCTTCAACGCGCTCAACAAAGCGTATCCGCTCCTTTTGAGTTGGGCGCTGCGTCGGCGTCTGATCGTCATCGCCATCTTTATCGCGATAGGTGTCTTAGTCCTCGAACGGGCGCGCGGCCTAGGGCTGGAGTTGATCCCAGAAATGAGCCAAGGCGAATTCCTCGTCGATTTGGAATGGCGCGCTGGCACCCCGCTGGAGCAGACCGCGGCCCAAGTCGCCGCCATTGACCGGCAGGTGCGCGGTCTCGATGGCATCGCCTCGGTCTTTGCCCTCGTCGGTAGCAGCGCCCAAGCCGGCGGCACGGCCGCGGACAAAAAGGAGCACACCGCCCACCTCCACGTGCGGCTCGCGCCAGAGATCAGCGAAGAGGCAGCCATCGAAGCAGTGCGCGATCTTCTCGGGAATATCCCCGAACTGAAATACAAATTCTCGCGCCCTGCTTATTTTTCCTTCCGCACCCCGGTAGAGGTGGAAATCCGCGGTTACAGTCTGAGCACCCTCGATCTGTTGGCCAGCGAAGCGGTCGAGCGCATGCACACCATCCCCGGGCTGACCGACATCCGGTCGAGCACGGCCGGCGGCCAACCCGAAGTCCAGATCTTCTTCGATCGCCGGCGAGTAGCCGAACTGGGCACCACCGTGCAGAATATCGGCGAGCTGTTGCGCAACAAACTGCAAGGCGATGTCGCCACTGAACTGGCGCGCCGCGACCGCAAGGTCGATATCCGGGTCCGCGCGCTCGACGAGGAGCGCCAGACCGTCGCCGACCTCAAGCAGATGGTCGTCAGCCCAGCCTCCTACCCCG
>VXZF01000365.1 GCA_009845645.1 Gemmatimonadota bacterium
AGATGGAAAAGAGGAGTAAACGACGTAAAATGATCTGCTACGTGGCGACACACAACGACAGTGGGTTCCGTAGAAGTGCGGTCGGGACGCAAACGCCCGATCGACGAGGAAGAGAAGGTAATGGACAGCACGATGCTCTGGATTAACGAGGGCTTCGTATTGGATGAAGCTGGAAACCTGATCATGACGTCGTACGTCGATCTGCGCGCACTTGGGAACAGGACGGCCATCCAGACCTTGGTCAAGGGCTGTCGTCGGGAACATGCGCTGGAGGACGCGGAGACGATCCTCGTGTCACCGGTCAAACGGTTCCGGGAGGAAGGCGAGAATCTGATTAGGGACGACCAAGAGGGACTAGCGACGGAAAAGACCGAGGTGGTCAAACCCGAGACGCCGGACGAGGCTTTCAGGCGCCGCCGAGTTGAGGACGTGAACAAAGCCATCGAGCTGTTGGATTCCTGTGTGCGGATAACGCGTCGGGAGACAAGTCGCAGTGTGGAGCGGTCGAGCAAGGATCTCGCTTTCGGCAAGGAGTGGTGGATATTCTCCACCGCGATCACGCCCGAAACTGAGGAGGAGTGGGCGGCGTGGAGAGCTACGCTTGACCCGGCATACGATCACGAATCGGAAATCGGCCAGCCTGCCAAGTTCGCCGAAGCCTTGGGCCGCATGGTGACCGAACAGCTGGGCCCCCAGAGCAAGGACGGCTGGATGCGGGGGTCGATCGGGGATAGGGAAGGCGCGAAAACCAAGCACCCCACCCAGTGGATCGTGCACGGGCCGGTCGTGTACGCCGACCGACTGTATGACACGCTCATGCAGGACGCGGACGAAGCGACGAGGATTGCGGCGTTGATATTCACCAAGAGCGCGACGCACGCGGCGCAGCGTGAGTACCGGTTCGCGATCCTCCGTGATGGGACCGTCGACGAGAGTGTGCTCTTGACCATCTCGGGGATGATGAGGGATGCGCTGCAGCCAACGGCAACGGGTCTTGTGCGGCCGGTACTGGAGCCGGTGGACACAACTGCGAACGAAGAGGCCGGGTCACCGTCGCAGGCTAGCGGATCGAAGAAACTTCTCTACAAGCGCACTAGGGCGGAAGAACGGGTGACGCAGCGGGAAGAGATGCGATCGGAGACTCGGGGACCGGACGGACAGATTCTGTCTTCGGAGAGCGAGTTGCAGGAAAGCGTGTGGGAGAAGACCTTGACGCAGGACTTGGACGAGGAGGAGCAAGGTGTTGATGCGATGGAGTTGATGGGGAGGGAGGATAAAGACGGTGTCCCGAGGCAAAGGGAGCAGCAGTCGCTCCGGGATGGCGCACCGCCAGAGCCGATAACGACGGATGAAGACGCGGTCAAGGAGATCGCATCCGAAGAAAGCGCGTCGAGTGACCGGGGGATTGAGACAAGCGACGACATCTCGGTTTCGCACGGGACCGGCCACGCATACAAGTCGCTCGAGGAGATGTTCCAGGAGATGCTCGAGGACCCTGCATTTCCGATGGGCCCGACGTCGGAGCCTTGGGCCGAGGGGGCGCTCAGTCGAGAGGAGGTTCTGAGGATCTACAAGATGGTTGCGACGTTGGCGCACAAGGTCACGCAGGTCGGCATCGAAAATCGCGAGGCGGCGTCAAGCGCCTGCTGGCAGGCGATACAGTGCATCCGCAACATTTACGTGCGGCTGGGAGATATCGTGGACACCGTGGCGATCGAGCGGGAACGGTTTGTCGTCCTCCAGATTAAGGAATCAGAAAAACTCAAGGCGACGGGCCGGGTCGTGGTGGCACCAAGCGGTGCGTATGCCTACTTCTTCAAGCGGTCGGGCGCGGAGCAGGTGGGTCACGGTGAGGGCGAACTGGGGATGATCTTCTTCCCCTTGGGCAGCCAAGTGGAGGCATTTGGGTCATTCGGTTGGCAGCCAAAGGAGATTTAACAACGGGTCCGTCGCAGGAAGGCTGAGCACCAAGGGTTGTTCGCGAAGGATGGTCCGGGACCGATCTACGTGGTGGGATAGGTGTTGGGGTTCGGTGCGCACCTAGTGGGCCGGAGTGGTGCCCGAGCCTAGCCCCCGGTCGCTCGAAGCCGTCTACTTTGGGCCGAAGGAGATCTCCATGCTGACGATTGACGGAAAGCAGGTCTGCGAGAGCTTGGCGGAAGTGGTCGACCCGCAGCGAGCAGCGCTCGCGGTGATCGATATCGAGAACGTCCCTATGTGGAACGAGGGCTCGGATCGGGTCGTCTTCGACAAGGTGAAAGTCCTGACCGGCGCGGCACGGCGCTGCGGCGTGCCTGTGTTCTACTTCTACAACCACCGCGACCGCGGCCTCACCGACGTTTCCGCCGCGGTCATCCGTGCGTGGCTCAACCTGGGCCGCCACCCCGACCGGCTGCACGAGGAGTTTGAGCCGGACTTCGACCAAGTGCGGGTCCACCCGGGCTTGGAGCCGCAGGAGGGCGATCACATCCTGCCCAAGCACCGGGGCTGCGCCTTCGAGGGCACGGATTTCGAGCTTCTGCTGCGCACCTTGGGCCGGGAGAGCGTGATCTTGGTAGGCTGCTCCACGGACTGGTGCCTAGAGGCCACGGCTTGGAGTGCCACCAACAAGGACTACTACGTCGCCGTGGTCGGTGACTGCACGCGCTCCCCCCGCCCGGCTGGCCACGAGGCGGCCCTGCGCCAGTTCCGGGACATCGGGCTGGATGTGACCACGGCGGAGGAACTGCTCGGACTGTGGGAGGGGTAAGTCAGGTGTGGAGCGGGGGCTGCATCGTCACACCAACTTTTTGAACACAAAAGCTCCCAACTCATAGCTAAGTACGCGATCATCGTCGTCAAACTTAAAGAGGGCGATTTCTCCGGCTGCACGACCTTCGCGAACAAGCCATTCTTCCTCCTTGTCCGTCGGTTCGAGGACTGCCGGGGCGTGTAGGGAATACGTAGACCCACCGTGCGCCGCAAGCCGCAGGCTGCCATCGCGCACCTCAATATCCACATCAATGCCCGGCTCGGCGCGATAATAACCGACAAAACGCCGCAATGCCTCTGGCGTTGGTTCAAGCGCTGGCTGCTCTGGAACAAGCGGCACTGCTTCGTCGGCATTCAGTATCATTTCAAGTACTTCCTGTGCAATCTCAAGACCTCCGTGCGGGGGCCACATGTTGATGAGAACAACCACGCCTGTTTTCCGCGGAACGTTAAACCACACTTGTGTGCCAAAGCCGTGAATTCCGCCGCCGTGATTGTGATAGACATGGTCGTCGATGCGGGTTGCTCGCCAGCCTAGACATTGCCCCGCCGACCAGTCCGGCTCGACGTATTGCGGTTGTTGAATCTCCACCAATGTTGATCCCTTGAGTACCTGTGCCCCGCGGCGATCTCCGCCGTCGGTCTGGAATTGGAACGATACCCACTTTGCCAAGTCGCCAACGGTGGAATGCAGTTGCCCCGCCGCTGAAATCCCGTTCAGATGGGCGTAAGGTGCGCGTTCAGGGCGGTCTTGGTAGGGCGTTGGGTTATAACCGACAAAGAAGTGAGGCCGCAATGCGTCCGTGAGGTCGAAGACCGTGGATGTTAGACCGAGCGGTTCAATAATATTGGCGTGGACGTATTCGATGTACGGCGTGCCGGTGACCCTGTACACCACTTCGCCGAGTAACCCAAATGCAAGGTTTGAGTATTTGAAAGCGGAGTCCTGCGGGATGACAATCCCCGTCTCCGGCAGTTTGCCAATCATCTCCTCGCGGCTTGGGAAGTGGAGATCATTCCAACCGTGCGTCGGCGACTCAGTGACCAAGCCGGAGCGGTGTGTCAACAATCGTCGGAGCGTCACGCCATTGACATCTCCGTGGATAGCGCGAGCTGAAGCAAATTCGGGAATGTGCTGTGCTAGTGGATCGTCCAACTTGAGTTGTCCCGCGTCCCGCAACTGCATAATCGCAGTTGTCGTGAACGTCTTGGTCACGGAGGCGACGCGGGCAATCGTGCTTGTAGTGGGTTTTTTGCTCGAACCGAGATCGGCTGTGCCGAACCCGCCGAACCAAGCGAGTTCTTGGTCACGGATAACGCCGAGCGCCATGCCGGGCAGTCTGTACTTGGCAACCGTTGTTGCTGCCAAGCGTTCGATGTCTGGTATCAAAGTTTGGAGAACACAATCTGCCATTTGTAATTGTAATCTTTCTACGGTCGCCGCCGTGCCCTACGCTTGATCCAGCGCCCACCGGGTCGCCGCCACGTGAGTTACGCTGTCACCGAGGGTCATGTAGTACACGGTAAACAGCGAGCCGTCTGAGAGTTCGACTGTTCGCGGATAACCCAGATCGGCGGGCGTGCCTTTCCCGGCCACCGTCCCATCGGTGGTGAGACCGTCGTCGCGCAGTACGATCTCATCTGCGATTTCCCACGTTGCGCAGCCGTCGCGAGACAGGCAGGCCCGCACCCCGTACGGAACTCGCCGGTATCCGTAGCTGCAGAGGACATCGCCGCTGCTTAGCAGCAACAAGTGCGGAGGATATCCCCACATCTCGGTCTTGCTGACCTCGCTCCAGGTTTTCCCGCCGTCGTCCGAGTGCGTCTGGAACAGGTACTTCTCTTCCTGTGGAATGCGTTTGCTGCCGCTGGACGTGCGCACCATCGCCACGATGCGTCCGTTCGGCAGCGCTAGGAGCGCGACATCTGCAGACTGTGCTCCACGTGGATGCGTTCGGGGAACTCCTCCACTGCAAAACCGCGTCGCGCGAACTCCTCCCTGCGTTCGGGTGGGTACGCGTTGACGGGCCTAGAGATCCTGATCTGGGTGCCGTCGCTCAGCACGGCGCTTCTCAGCGTCTCCGGGCACTCGCGGTACTGGTCGTCCTTCCCCTCCTCGAACCAGCTATCTCTGCCGTCTGGCGAGAACAGTTCCACGTGACCGGTTGAGCCTCCCGCCAGTCCACCTGAATGAGAGTGCGCTGCACCTGCGACGCTGCGCGCCAGCGGCGTGTGGGAGTTCCAGTTGAAACCGACCCAAAGCTCGTCGCGGTCTCCTTTTACCACGGTCGGGAAGCTGGAATACCGAGCGTCGTCCCAGTACAACACGGAATAATTCATAGGCGTATTGGTTCAATTGCCATAGATTCGTCCTAATTGCAAACCATCCAATGATAGACAAACCGCGAACTCGCGCAAAACGCGGGTCTGCAACGAGGATATCATGCAGCCGATAGATATTGGATCGAGCAAGCAGCTTTTCGTCGACGACCGCTTTATCGCCACTGGCAACGGAGTGGAGCTCACTATGAATCCACCCTACCAAGCCGCGGAGCCGGTAGTGACCGTCGACGCCCCGTGGGAAGACCCGTCCGACACGAGCTTTGGCATTTACAGCAGCGTGTTGCGGGAAGATGACGGTCGCATCCAGTTGTGGTATCACGTGCGCAGGGCAAAGGAGGAATCCGAGCTCAGCCTCGACCAAGCCTACGTCGGCTATGCCGAATCGACGGACGGCACCCACTTCGACAAGCCGGAGCTGCTCCTGATCGACGAGGGCGGGTCGACCGCCAACAACGTCGTCATCCCGAGCAAGCTCGGTGGCAGCTCGGTCTGGATCGACCCGCATGCCCCGCCCGAGGAGCGCTACAAGAACCAGTCGAAGGTCTACAATCCCGACGTGGCGATGCAGTTCCACATGCACAGCTCGCCGGACGGCATCCACTGGAAATTCCTTCGCCGCTTGCAGCTCCCGCACCGGGGTGGCTGGGATACGCAGAGCATCATTTTCTGGGATCCGGCCATCGGGCGCTACGTCCTCTACACCCGCCGCTGGGTCGCCAAACGCCACACCACCGCCGAGGGAAACGAGAACTACCGGACGGTTAGACGGCTCGAGTCCGACGATCTGGTCAACTGGGACAACCAGAAGACGGTCATGTGGCCGGACGAGGCAGACTTGGCGACATACGAGACCGGCGCGCCGTTGGATCCTACCGCGCCGGAAAAACCCTACGGCAGGACGCCGATGGACTACTACGGCGCAACTGTGTTCAAGTACCCCGACCCGGACGGCGTGTACGTCATGCTCGCCAACGCCAACTGGTACTGGTTCAACCGCGAGCCGGTGGTAACCACGGTCCGCGACGACATGGACGTCGTGCGCACCGAGACCCAGCAGATCTACGGGCCCAGCCGCTTCGACGCGCGCCTGTCGGTGAGCCGCGACGGAGTGAACTTCCAGCGCTGTGGCGGACGCCGACCCTTCCTGAGCCCGGGGCCCGAAGGAAGTTTCTCCTCGCGCATGATCTGGGCCATGCCGCATCCGGTGCGGATGGGTGACGAAATTTGGATCTACTATAGCGGCACCAACAGGGACCACGACGGCCTCCTCGACCCGGCGGGCAAGGGCCTCCTTTCCGGCATCGGTCGCGCGATTCTTCGGTTGGACGGGTTCGTATCGGCGGATGTGGGCTACGGCGGCGGCGAAATCGTCACGCCGGTTGTCCGCTTTGAGGGGAAGCGTTTGGAGCTGAACCTCGACACCGGCGGCGGCGGCGCGGTACGCGTGGAGCTTCAGGATGCAGACGGCCGGCCGGTCAGCGGCTACACAGAGCGCGATGCGTCCTACATCTGCGGCAATTCGGTGCGAATGCCGGTGCGCTGGGGGGAGAGCGAGGATGTTAGTTCGTTATCCGGGAAACCGATCCGGATCCGTTTTGTCATGCGCGACTGCAAGCTGTACGCGTTTCAGTTCGTCGACTCACCGAGCTTGTAACTGTACGGGTGCGATCCGGGTCCGAAGTAGACCCGTTCTGCCTGATCGGCCACCGTCGGCCCTGCATGCCTCGGACACACCTGATCTAATGTGGTCCTACACTTTTCTTTGACCGCGCCATACTACGCATCATCATCAGTGCCCCCAGATAGCAGCCGACCGCGGCCCATAGCGCAATGGCAAAGCCCCAATGCAGGGCGATAAAAACCGCTAAGGCCGCGCCAAAGACCGAGGCCACGCCGTTGATGGCAAATCCCCAGTCGATGCACTCGCCGACGTAGCGCGCGGCGCGCGGGAAGGGCATGCCCATCAAGAAGCCCGGCGGTGCGATCAACGCGCAGCTTATGGCGACCCGCACTCCCCAATCAAGCCCTCCACAGATCGTCACTATGTGCGGAAAGAGCACCAGATGCGCCGCCGTCCACGCGGCGACAAAGACAAACGGCAACCACGGCCCGCCGCGCTGCGAGTAGAAACTTCCCGCACCCGAACTGAGCAAGAGCGCTAACAGAACGATTGGAAACGTATAGGCCGAATGGCCCAAAAGCAGGCTGTATTGCTGGATCCACACCACTTCGATCAGCATGTAACCCATGCCAATGGCGGCAAAGTACAGCCAAGCGATCCCCGAAAGCCCGGCTTGCCCCCATCGTCGCGGCAAGAGCAAAAGAGGTACTCCCACCGCGACGACGACCGCGAGTACGGCCACTACTAGCAGCCGCGCCAGCGGAAATCCGGCAAACTCGAAGGCCAATGCCTGTTGCTGCCGCCCGCGATCTAAGCGGTCCCAGCGCCCCATCTGCGCCACAAAGGGCCGGTCGTCGGTCGGTGGGCTGATGTCGATGGCTGCGGTGGACCAATGCGCTTCCCAGCCGTCGGCAACAATCTGGCTGATTAGGTGTTCGGCTGTGGGGGCCGGGTGGAGAACGCGGCTCGCGGGGTCGGCTGCGGCAAACAGGGCCGGCAAGGTCGTATCGACTAAGGTGCGCGCCAGTGGTCGGCGTCCCAAAACCAACACCTGCCGTCGCTGCGTGGGCAGGTCGTACACCGTGAGGTAGTTTTCCGCGGCTAGACCCAGTTCTCGCAGCGATTCTAAAGCGGCGCTGGTCAGACGCGGGATGTACACTTGGTGCTCGATTAGCAAGATGCCGTCTGTGCTCAGGGCGCGGTAGAAATCGGCGAGGGCCTCGGTAGTGAACAGGTAGTTTTCGGCGAGGGCAAACGCCCCGGACGAGAGCGCGGCGAACGTATTGGAACTGCGCGAGATAATCAGGTCAAACGCGGCCGGGTGCTGCCGGGCATAGACGCGGGCGTCTGTGCTGTGGACCGCGACCCCGGCGCTCTCGTACAGGTGGCCGAAAAACGCGGCTTGCGTCCCGTGGATGAGCATGTCGTTGAGACCGGCGTTGACTTCGACCGCATCGACGCGCTGTGCTCCGCCCCATTTGGCCTGCATCACTTCGCTGCCTCCACCAGCCCCGACCACCATCACCCGCTCGGCTGCGAGTGCGCGAATTAGCGGTCGCAGGTCGAGCGAGAACTCGGGTGTGCCCACGGGCAGCCCCTCGCGCCAGTCGCCGCGCACCCGATAGAGTAGCATGTTGGCCGCGCCGTCGATGTCGATGCCGCGCTCGGCCGCGCTGTAGGCATAGACCCGGATGCGACCCATGGCGTCCCAGCGCTCGGCGATGACGGGAGCCTTGGTAGGTGCCTTGGGTACGAGCGCGGTATCGGCTGCAAAGGTCGCGCCGACAAGTGCGACGAGTAGGGCCAGCGTCCCTGTGCGCTGGTAGCGGCCCGGCCCCCATCCGGCTAGGGCACCGGGAATGCAGCACAGTACGGCTGCGGTCGGGACTCCAAAGGCGTTCATCGCGGCGATTGCGGCTATGCCACCGCTGGCTGCTCCCACGAGATCGGCCGCGTAGAGCTGGGCGGCGTTTTGGCGGTGGCGGCGCAAGAGCGCGGCGCAGAAGGCCCCGCCGGCTAGATAGGGCAGCAATAGCAGCCCCACGCCCACGGCCAGCAAGGCGAGGTCGGCCCCAGAGCGCCCCAGTGCGACGAATTCGATGGGCAGGCGCGTTATAGCGGTTGGCCCGAGTACCGCGGTTCCACTGGCCAAGAACGCGGCGATGCCGATCCGCGGCGAAGTGGCCCACGCTGGCCAGAAGCGCAGCGATAGTGCCCCGAGGCCGAGGCCCAACACGGCGAGGGAGACTACGAGAAAGGCAAAGGAGTAGAAGAATTCAGCGGAGAATATCCGCGTCCAGACAATCTCTAGCGCCACCAGCATGGCCGCGACCAAGCCGATGGCCACTTGGTCGCGGCGCAAGGGACTCATGGGGCTAATCGAGGTGGAAGACCTCTTCTAGTTCGATTAGCGCGTCTTTGGGGCCGCCCTCTGGTATTTCGACCAATCCTTCGTTGGCTTCCCCCCAGCGCTGCGTGGCCTCTTCGGCGAGAAAGCCGTCAAGGGCCGTGGCGAAATCCGTCTCGGTCTCAAAGTAGCCGAAGACGAGGCCATCTGCGTTCATAAAGAGCGAGTAGCGGTGCCAGCCGTGGCGCGTAAGGGCCGCGCAAACTTCGGGCCACACTTGGCGATGCACTTCCTTGTACTCGGCGATTCGATCCTTTTTGACCTGCATCTGAAAACCAACTCGTCGCATTTACTCAACTTCCTTTGAAATTGTCCATATCCGGCACAATGGACTGCCCGCGTTCTAGGTCGAAATCGATTTCCACGGAGTGCGCTTGGTAATCTTGGTCGCCGCGGGTGGTCTGATACACGTCGTGGCCCTCGACGCAGATGGGCATGGTGTGCCACACTCCTAGATGCAAGCAGACTCCTACGTCGCCCGCCGAGTAAAAAGCGCGCAGGTCCTCAGCTTGGATGTCGTCTTGGATCGCTCCGACCAGAAACACGCTCGGCGAGTGCAAGCTGGGGTAAAACGACTGGCCGGCGTCCGTGTGAAAGGCAAAATGGGCGCGCTCCAGCCCCTCGGAGATGGGCACGCGCTGAGGATGGGGCGCGTACCAGCCGGGACCATCTTTGGGCTCGGGGCCCGGCGTGGCAAGGACCGGATACGCGTTGGTGGCATAACCGCCTTTGACCTTGTCCGGCTTGCGCTCTTCAAAGGTGCGAATTACATGGCCGAAGGGGGCAAACGTCTCGGGTACGAGCGGTTCGACCGGGATTTTGACGAGGTTCCACATGGCAATCTCCTCTTGTTGGCGTGGTTAGTCGATGCCCAAGGCGGCGTCTATCTCCGCTTGATAAGCGTACGATTGGCAGGATTCGACCGCGCTGAGCGCCACTGGGCCGCCGGCGCGCCACGACTCGAAGACCGCGTAGAGCGCGGCCACGTCCTTCAGGCCGCAGCGGCCATCCACTTCGACGGTGCGCTGGCCGTGAACGGCTTCTGCCATTTCGTGTAGCTCGTATGCGATTAGCTTCAGATCGACGAGCGGGTCGCCGGCCGAGACACCGCTTGGAAAGAGGTAGCGAGTCAGCGGGTCGAATGTCAATCCCGCGCCCTCGGCAGACGCGAGGATGGTCTCTTGGCTGAGGGGCGCGGCGTCGCGCCGTTCGAGCGTTATGCGTCCTCCGCGCACGCCAAAGCCGTCAATGCTGCCGTCGGTGCCCATGATTAGCTCGCGGTGCGCGCCCGCGTGGCCGGCGATCCCGACGATCCAGTTCAGGGTCGCGCCGCTCTCCATTTTGAAGATCGCTTGGGTCGTGTCCTCGGCTGCGGCAGGTATGCGCTCGGGCATGGCGGCGAAGCGCTTTTTGTAGAATTCGTAGTCCATGGACATGGCTGCCGCTTTTTGCCGCTCCGGCTCTATCATCCGCGCATCGGCATAGACCTCGGCAAAATCCCCCAATTGGTAGCGGATCATGTGGGTGAAGTGGACGGCCATATCGAGGATAAAGCCACCCAACTCCCGGCGGTGGCGCCAAGGGGTGATAAAAATGGAATTGCCCGCGCCGAGCGAGTGATACATCCCCATATAGGGCGTGCCGATGGCACCGGTGTCGATCAAGTGGCGCACGATGCGGGCCGAAGGGTCGCGGCGGAAATTTTCAGCTACGGAGACAATGCGCTCGTTGCGCGCGGCTGCATCGAGAATTTGCTGGCAGGCTCGCACCGTGATGGCCAGCGGTTTTTCGACTAGCACGTGCAAGCCCAAATCGAGGGCCTCGCAGACGACGGTGTGATGTACCGAAGGATCGGTCACCACGTCCACGGCTTCCAGATCCGGTACCTGCTGGACCATTGCCTCCATGTTGGTGCAGACCTTGGGGCGGGTTCCGAGGAGCTTCTCGGCTTCGGCGGCGGCCACTTCGGCGTTTTCCGCGCTGATGTCGCAGACCGCGCTCAGTTCGACTGCGTCGAAGGGGGAGTCGGCTAGTTGCTTGAGGCCGTGCAGATGGCGGGTGCCCATGCCGCCGCAGCCGACGAGGGCTA
>VXZF01000293.1 GCA_009845645.1 Gemmatimonadota bacterium
TCGATTCCCCGGGTCGGCTCATCGACGAGCAGCACCCGCAAGTTTTCCTTGAGCAGCCAGCGGGCCAGCAGCGCCTTTTGCTGATTGCCGCCGCTGAGCCGTGCGATGGTCTGCTCTTGGTCGGGGGGACGCAGGCGCAGGCGTGCGACGAGTGCGCCGACTTGCTGCCGCTCCATGCCTACCTGCACGTGGCCGGCGCGGCAGAATTGCTCTAAGGCTGCGACGCTTGAGTTTGCACGCACGCTCTGCTGCGCGAAAAGGCCGTCGGCCCGGCGATCTTCTGGCACTAGTCCCAAGCCGAGGGTGCGCGCCTGCGGCGGTGCGTTCGCTGGTACGGCGACTCCGTCGATGGTGATGGTTCCGGCGCGGCGGCGATCTGCGCCCATCACGGCTCGCGCTAGTTCCGTCCGTCCCGCGCCCATCAGCCCGGAAAATCCGACGATTTCCCCAGCGCACACCCGGAAGGAAATATCCTGCACCCGGTCCGTGGTCAGTCCTTCTACTTCCAGCGCACACGGCCCCGGCGTGCGATCGGCCGCGGGAAAACCCTGCCCCAGCTCCCGTCCGACCATCAGGGCGATAAGCTGCTCTTCGTCGAGGTCGACGGCTGGCTCGCAAGCGACGCGCTCTCCGTCGCGCAAGACCGTCACCCGGTCGGCCAGCGCCATGACCTCGGCGAGCTTGTGCGATACATAGACCACGCCGACGCCTCGCGCCTTGAGCCGGGCAATGAGCGCAAAGAGCTTGTCGATCTCGCGCGTACTCAGGGCCGAGGTAGGCTCGTCCATGATGATTACTTGGGCGTCGCAGGCCAGCGCCCGCGCGATCTCGACCAATTGCTGCGCGGCCACGCCGAGGTGACCGACCTTGGTCTGCGGATCAACCGCTAGCCCTACCTCGGCCAATAGCGTTGCCGAAGCAGCGTAGAGCGCATTCCACTGGACGCGCCCACCGCGCCCGTGCGGCAGGCGACCGAAGAACAGATTCTCGGCCACCGATAGCGAAGGGACTAACTCTAATTCTTGATAAACGACCGCAAGGCCGTGGTCTATGGCTTGACGCGGATGGCGAATATCTACGGGGCGGCCCGCGATCTGGTAGCGTCCCTGGTCGCGGTGGTACACGCCGGCCGCGATTTTGATCAAGGTGCTTTTGCCAGCGCCATTTTCGCCGACCAGGGCGTGGACTTCTCCTGGCCGCACTTCAAAGCCAACGCCCTTGAGTGCATAGACGCCGGGGAAGCGCTTGTGGATATCTTCTAGGGAGAGCAGCGGCGTCATGTCGGGGGAGCGAGTAACCGCCGCAGGAGGCTTTGCTTGCGGCGGGTATCCAGATACACAGCGAGGATAATTACCGCACCGCGCGCAATGTCGTGGTAGAAGGACGACACGTTCAACAGCACTAGGCCGTTGGAGAGCACCGTCAGAATCAGGATGCCAATAAAAGCACCGCCGAGCGTACCCACGCCGCCCGTCAGGCTGATGCCGCCCAAGATCACCGCGGCGATCACCTGCAACTCAAACCCCAGACCGGCATTCGGCTGTCCAGAGTTGAGACGCGAGGCCAAGATAAAGGCGCTCAGCGCCGCCAGTACTCCGCCAAGCACAAAGACCAAGACGCGCGTGCGGTCGACGGCCAAGCCTGCGAGCCGCGCCGCTTGGATGTTGCCGCCGATGGCGTAGATATAGCGGCCGAGGATGGTGTGGTGAAGGACGTAGTAAAACAGCCCCAAGAGGACAAAGGTCACCAGCACCGGGATCGGGATCGGCCCCAAGTGTCCGGTTCCCACTTCGATGAAGCCTTCTACTTTGCCTTGGATCGACACCGCTTGGGTGCTGACCATGGCTGCGCCACGCAAAATCGCCATCATGCCCAAGGTCGCGATTAGGGAGTTGATGCCGGCCTTGGTGACCAACAGTCCGTTGCACAGGCCGATGAATGCCCCGACAGCGAGTGCGGCGACGAGAGCCAGCGTTACGCTTTCAAACTGGTTGAGTACGGCCACGGCGATGATCCCGGCCACGGCTTGGGTCGAGCCGACGCTCAGGTCGATCTCGCCGAGCAGGATGATCATCACCATGCCTATTCCGGCGATGGCCACCAGCGAGGCGTCGCGCAGCACGTTTTTGATATTGACGGCGGTAAAGAAGACCGGCGTCAGCAGGGAAATCCCCACGCAGAGCAAGATCAGCGCCAGCAACAGCCCGGCCTGCTCGCTGTGGAGCATTCGCGACAGCAAGCGGCTCATTGCTGCATCAAGGCCCGCACCGCATCCACCTTGAGCGCGAAGGGCGGTTCGGTACTCGTGTCGTAGAAGCGGCTGATATTGTCGCGGGTAACGACAATGGTTGGGGTTTCGTAGTGGGGAGGTAGCTGCTCGCCACGTGATAGTTGCACGGCCGCATCGATGAGTGCGCTTCCGACGAAATTCGGGAACATCGCTAGGGCCGCCGCGTAAGGCGTGTCGCCGGTGAGGGCCGTCTGGCCCACGGTCCCCTCGAAGCCGAAGCCGATTGCGGTTAGGGCCGCTTCGTCCAACCCGGCCGCCTTGTAGGCTGCCATGCCGCCGGTCGTCGAATCGTCGTTGATGCCATAGATAACGTTGATTTGCGGGTTGGCCGTCAGCGCGTCCTGCGCCACCTTGAATGCCTTTTCCTTGAGGCCCTGTCCATCAACTTCTTGGATGATCTCATGGGTCAGCCCCGAAGTGGCGAGCGCGTCTTTGAAGCCATCGACCCGCTGCCGGCAGTCCTCAAAGTTGGGGAAGCCGACGATGAGGATTTTGGGATCGAGGCCCTTTTCCGCCGCGTAGCTGGCAAACCACTCGCCGGCCTTGACCCCACCCGCGTAGTTGTCGATTCCCACGTAGCTGACGGCCTCGGATACGGGGTTGGACTCGGTAATCACCTTGGTCCCTGCGGCTTTGGCCTGCCGCACTATCGGCCCCATTGCCTTGGCGTCCACCGGCGATAGGATCAGCACCTCGACCCCTTGGGCAAGCAGGTTTTCGGCCTTGGAGATTTGCGCGGCCACGTCGAGGTTGGCATCGGCGACGATCAGCTCGACATCCAACTCGGCTGCCCGCGCTGTCGCTGACTTGCTGATGTTTTGATACCACTCGTGCGACATGAAGTTGATAACGTAGCCGATTTTGAGTTTATCGGGCGCGTCGTCCGGCTGCCCGCAGGCGGCGATCAATAGGGCGCACAGCAGCCATGCTTTAGTCTTACTCATTCGTTCTCCTATCCCTTTACGGCACCAGCCGTCAATCCCTGGACAAAGTACCGCTGCAATCCCACGAAGAGCGCGATTGGCGGCAGGCTAAAAATCAGCGATGCGGCGAATAGCTGGTCGTATTTGTTGACGTATTGTCCCAAAAACGCCGCGCGCAGCCCCACCGGAATGGTTAGGGCCTGCGATTTGGTAAACACAAAAGCGAACAAGAATTCATTCCACGAAAGCAAAAACGCAAAAGTCCCCACTGCCACGATCGCCGGTGCGGCCAGTGGCAAGACGATTCGGTAGAGTAGCTGGAGGCGGTTGCAGCCGTCGATGAGCGCGGCTTGCTCTAGATCGGTGGGGATGGCGCGGAAATAGCCGTTGAGCAGCCAAGTGCAAAACGGGATGGCAAAGCCCGTGTAGATCAGTACCATGCCCACATGCGTGTCGAGCAAGCCGAACGAGCGAATCACCTGAAAGAGCGGGATGAGGATCGAAGAGCCGGGCAGCATTTGCGACATTACCACCACCATCAGCAACAAGGTGTTGCCGCGAAAGCGGAAGCGGGCAAAGGCATACGCCGCGCAGACGCTAAACGCGAGGGCGATCAGGGCCGTGGAAAGGGAAATTACCATGCTGTTGGCAAAGTACTTCACAAACGGCCCGGTGTCCCACATCTCGATGTACGCATGGAAGGTGAGAGAGCGGGGGAAGACCAGCGGCGGAGTGCGGGTCATCTCGGACAGGGGACGCATGGAAGTGGTCACCACCCATATCAGCGGCATCACCAGCGCGAGTACGAAAACCGAGCCTAAGCCGTAGGCGAGATAGGCGCGGACCTTTTCTTGGGTTTTAATTCGCATCCCCACTCCTCCTCTCCGCGCGGAAGAGCACGCGGATGAAGACGATGCTCAGTGCCAACAAAAAGAGCAGCAGGATCAGCGCCGCGGCTGCGCCCTTGCCGAGCCGCAGGTGTTCGAAGGCGATGCGATAGACTGTAATCGGCACCACCTGCGTGGCCTTGGCTGGGCCGCCCTCGGTCATTATGAAGATCAGCGCGAAGTCGTTGACCATCCAGATGGTGGCGAAGAGGAAGACCACCCCGATTACGTGTTTGAGCTGCGGCAGGGTCACGTGGAAGAAACGCCCGAACACATTGGCCCCATCGACGTGCGCGGCCTCATACAGCTCGGCGGACACTCCCTGCAAACCCGCCAGCAGCATGATGGTGATGTAGGGCATGAAGCGCCAGACATTGGCCACCACCACTGCGCCCATAGCCGCGTCTGGCTGCGCCAGCCAAGGGACATTGGCGTCGATGAAGCCGAGGCTTAGGAGCGTGTGATTGACGAGGCCGAAGCTGTCGTGGAAGAGCCAGCGCCACATGTAGCCGGTTACGACCGGGGCGATGGCCCAGGGGATGAGCAGAAAGCCGGTAAAGACGGGCCGATACTTCTTGATCTCGTTGAAGATCAACGCCATCCCCAAGCCTAGGACGAAAGCGACTGGCAGGGAGTAGAGCGTAAAGCGCACTGAACTCCAGATGCTGTTGACAAAGGTGCGGCTGCCGAAGAGCTTGGCGTAGTGAGTCAGGCCGATGAACTCGTCGCCGGCCCCTCGGAAGAGCTTCACCTTGTACAAGCTCATGATCAGGTTGCTGAACACTGGGTAGAGAATGACGACCGCCAAGACCAGCAGGGCCGGCAGCAAGAAATAGTACGGCGTCAGATTTTTGCGCAGTGCGCCTCTAGTAATCACTCAATACCTCGTTTACTTCTTCGGCGGCAAAGTCTAGCGCTTCCTTGGGGCTTAGCGAGCCGGTCAGCGCCATATTGACCGCGTCGGCAATGTGCCGCTGGATTTGGGTGATCGCCGGATGCCCCGGCCAGCCCAGCCCATTGGCCCCGGCTGTGGCGAGTTGGTCCAAGTCGATGTAATCGGACTGCACGCCTTCGGCATAGGCGGCCTTTAGCGTGGGAATGCCGCCCATGGTGGGGTTGGGGTTGCGCCAGACCGGATGGTCCAAATCCAGCGCCTTGACCACTTCCCAGGCTTCGTTGGGGACCTTTGTATAGCCCGTTATGGCAATCATAATTACGTCGAGCAACGTCCGCGATGGATGCGGCTCCAGCGGCTCGGCCGGGCCGGGCACTTGCGCCAGCGCCAAATTGTTCAAATCGAAGTCGTAGTTGCCGTGGACGATATCCTGCCACCACGGCCCTTCAATCGACAGCGCGGCCTTGCCGGTTGACCAGTGTGCGGCGTTCTCGTCGAAGCGATAGGCTGCGCTGCCGGCCGGCAAATAACCCTTGTTTTTCATTTCTACTAGAAACTCCAACGCTGCTTGCCCGGCTAGGCCGTTAAAGGCAGCGGCAGACCAATCCTCGTTAAAGACGCGCCCGCCCGCTTTGTACAGCAGCGGCAAAAAGCGGTAGGCCGTGTCCAGATTGACGCCCCCGGGCATGGTAAAAGGCTCGATCCCCGTGCCCGCGAATTGCGGACCCAGCGCCAACATCTCGTCCCAAGTCTTGGGCACTTCGAGGCCCATCCGCCCCATAATGTCGGTGTTGACTGCCAGCACGAAGGGCAGCATGGTCACTGGCAAGCCGTAGTGCTTGCCGTCGTATTCGACCAGTTCCCAGACGTTGTCGAGGATGCGCTCCTTGACCTGAGGGAAATCGGGGAAATTCTCCAGTGCGTACAGTCCCCCTAACTCGCCGAACTCCACTGAGTACTTGTGATGCACCCGCACAATATCCGGCCCATCGCCGACGATGGTGGTGCTGATCAAGCTCTCGCGCTGCGTTGCCCAGTCGCGGAACTCCAGCTCGATTTGGATGTCGCTGCGCGCGGCGTTGAAGTCGGCCACGGCCTGCTGCACCCATGCGCGCAGGCCCGGCACGCCCCCGAATTCCCACAACACCACCTTGGTCGGCTCGCCGGGACGCGGGCGGTCGTCGCCCCCGCAGGCTACTAGGCCCACAAAGAGCGGGATGAGCATTCGTTTTACGTACATACGAACAGCATACGCGGGTCAATAATCCTCCAAAATTTCATCCACTTCCTCGGCCGCTTGGTCGAGCGCCTCCTTGGGGGACAAGGTCCCGCTCAGCGCCATATTGACCGCGTCGGCCATCAGCCGCTGGATTTGCGTGACCGCCGGATGTCCAGGCCACGCTAGGCCGTTTTGTCCAGCCGCAGCCAGCACCTCGGCGTTGATGAAATTCGACTCGATCCCCGGGGCGTAGGCGATCTTCTGCGTGGGGAAGCCCAGCATCTCGGCGTTGGGGACGTGCCACTGCGGGTCGTCGAGCCACAGGGCCTTGATTACCGTCCAGGCCTCCTCTGGCGCTCGGGTATAGCCAGTGATTGCCACCATGACCAAGTCTAGCAAGGTGCGCGGTGGATGCGGTCCGAGCGGCTGAGCCGGTCCGGGCAACCGGATCAACTGCAACTTCTCCACCGGGAAGTCGTAGTTGTTGGACACAATGTGCTGCCACCACGGCCCCTCAATCGACAGCGCCGCCTTTTCCGTACCCCACGTTGCCGCGTTCGCGTCAAAGGCATAGGCGGCACACGCTGGCGGCATAAAGCCTTGCTCCTTCATCGCCACGAGGAACTCCAGCGCCGAGGTCCCAGCCGGGCCGTTAAAGGCAGCCCGCGTCCAATCCTCGTTAAACACTCTTCCTCCCGCCTTGTAGAGCAGGGGCAAGAAGCGGTAGGCCGTGTCTTGGTTCAGCCCCGCCGGCATGGTGAAGGCGAAAAGCCCCCGCTCCTTGAGCATCGGCCCCAACGCCAGCATATCCTCCCAAGTCTGGGGCACTTCCAACTCGTGCTCGGTCAATAGCGCTTTGTTCACCGCCATGATAAAGGGCAAAATCTGGATGGGCAGCCCAAAGTGCTGGCCTCCGTACGCGACGTGCTCCCACAGATTGTCGAGAATCCGCGCTTTGACTTGGGGGAAATCCGCAAACTGCTCCAGCGCGTATAGCCCGCCCAACTCGCCAAATTCCACTGAGTACTTGTGGTGGACGCGAATGATGTCCGGCCCCTCGCCGGCAATCGTCGAGGTAATCAGGCTCTCGCGCTGCGTGGCCCAATCCCGATTCTCGTAATCGACGCGGATGTCGTCTTGTGCGGCATTAAACCGGTTTACGGCCTGCCGCAACCCCCGATCCTGCTCCTCTACTCCTCCAAACATCCACATTGAAATCTGCACTGGCTCGCCGGGCACTCTTTCTCGGTCGGTCGTGCAGCCGCTAGCAAGCAGCGCCGCTAACGCGCAAAAACCCCATATCGCCATTGTGTATTTCACGGCGGTTTATAGTAGCCAAAGCGCCAATGGCCCACAACACGGGCCGCGCTCGCTGGACACGTCTGGCCATATTACTTAACTAATGAGAGCCAACACTCAAACTCTGAACATGGATTATGCAAAACATCCTCATCACAGGTGCTACGGGTCTGATCGGCACAGCCGCTGTCGCTAGCCTACGCACCCGCTATAACTTGCGTGCCCTCAACCGCCGCCCGTTTCCGCACATCGATTGCCACCAAGCCGATATTGCCGATCTCGACGCCATCCGGCCGGCCTTTGCCGGGATCGACGCGGTCGTCCATCTCGCCGCCCATATTGAAAACGATATAGCGGCGATCTTCCGCGCTAACTTACAGGGGACTGGGAATGTTTTTGCCGCAGCCCACGAAGCCGGGATACGGCGCGTCCTATTTGCTAGCAGTGGATCGGTCATGGGCGGCTATGCTGCACTTTCGCCATACAAGGAGCTTTTGGCCGGCGAGTACGACCAAGTGCCCGCTGAGTGGCCGATGCTGACTGCGCAATCGCCCCTGCGGCCAACGGGATTGTACGCGGCCAGCAAGGTCTGGGGCGAAGAGTTGGGCCGCGAGTATGCTTCGACCCACGGCATGTCTGTCCTCTGCCTGCGCTTTGGCCGCGTCAACCCAGAAAACCGCCCGACCCATTCCCGCGAGTTCTGCGTCTGGTGCAGCCAGCGCGACGCGGTGCAGATGATCGAAAAGTGCCTTGCCGCTCCCCTCGACTTATCCTTCGACACCTTCTTCGTCAACTCGGACAACAAATGGGGCTACCGCGACTTAGAACACGCTCGCCAGACGGTGGGCTTTGTGCCCGCGGACCGAGCCGAAGACTACCGCTGAGGAGAAAATCCATGTTGCCTTTTGCTATGTGCGCGATTTTGCTCGCTGCCTCCATCACACGCGCGGACATGAACATCAACACTCCCTTGTTGGAGACGGCTCCGGTCATTGACGGCGACCTTGCCGAGTGGAAGGACCGCGCCCACAACGACGGCATCTGGGACATGCGCCGCATCAGCGAGGCTGGCTTCTACCGCCTCGATCGCGGTGCGCGCAATCGCCTCACCGACCACGGCGACGAGTCGCACCTCGAAGACGACTTGCGCGCTCGCTACTACATTGCTTGGGACGCGCAAAACTTCTACTTCGGGGCCGAGGTCTGGGACAATGTCAACGACCTCGACGACCCGGATCCGGCGGACAAGCGCTGGTATTTCAAGGACGCGATTTGCTGGTTTATGGAAGGCCCACGCGATCGGGCCAACGAGCGCTTTGGCCAAGGCGACAACGCCTTTTGCTTTGTGGCCGATCCGCAGCGCACCCCGCAAAACGCTTGGTGGCGACACGGCGCGCCCGGTCAGAGCTACATTGAAGAGCCGATCCCCGAGGCCGCTTGCGACTACGTGGTACGCATGGATCCTTGGGGCCGGAGCGCGGCTGATTTCATCTTGGAGGCTCGCGTGGATATGCACGCGACGTTTGCCCAGAGCGACCCCCGCTGGCAGCCGCCGCAAGTGGGCGACGAATACAGCATGGAAATCGTCCACACCGACCCGGACGGCGGCGCGTACGGCGGACACTTCATGATCTACGGCAACGGCGACGACGATAACACGTGGGGGCGGATGATCTTGGTCGGTCCACGAATGCCGATTGGGCGGCTCGCCGAGTAGGAAAAAAAATGCACCGTAGCGCAGTACTTCTGTCCTTGGCAATCGCGACTCTTATCGCCCTCGCCGGCTGCAATTCCAATCCGGTCTCTACAGGTGGTCGAGCGCCTGCTTTCACCTTACCTGCGGCGGATGGGACTTCTGTTTCTCTGGCCGACTTACTCGACAACCGCGCGGCGGCGGTACTGCTGTTCTACAGAGGATTCTTCTGAGGTTCCTGTCGGAGCCAACTAGGTGAGTTGGCAGATGTGTATCCCGAGTTTCTAAAGCGAAATGTGTCGCTTGCGGCGATCAGCACGGATGACACCGCCGACGCGCTGAGGATGGTGGAACTCACTGACGCTGAATTCGCCATTCTGTCAGATAAGGACGCCGAGGTGGCCAAGGATTACGGAGTTTACAACCTTTTGAATGATGGGGTCGCGACTCCATCCGCTGTCATCGTCTCGCCTGGGGGCGACATCGAATGGAAATACGTAGGGGAAAGTATTTCCGACCGGCCGATGCCCGATCAAATTTTGGCTCAAATCGACCGGTTGCTACAGTGAGTCGCCCTGATTCAACGGTTCACTGAGTAGGGCAGAGGCGGTTAGATTGTTAGGCTGAGTGCTTATTTATGCCGAGGACGGTGCCACCGAATATACGGCATCCTCCGCCAACCAAGCTGCGTAACGAAGACACTCGCTGACATCTTCGGCTTCGAGGTATGGATAGGCTTCCAAAATTTCCTTGGTTGACATCCCGCTGGCAACTAGATTGATCACGAGGGAGACCGTTACGCGCATACCGCGGATACAGGCCCGACCGCCCATTATATCTGGATCAAAGGTAATGCGTTCAAATCCTAGCATGACGATTCTCCTTCATGTTGTCGGCTTCTGCTGACGTCAAGAATAGCGTGGTTTTGTATCAGGAGGAGTTTTTTCGGCCTGTGAACAACGCCGAGCAATCCGTCAATAGATAGATCCTCGTCGAGCAGTGGCCAGTGGATACCGTAGCCTGAAGGAGAGACTTCGAAGAGGATCTTTTCTTTTTTAGACGCATTTTGCAGAACAGGGGATAATTCACTCACTCGAAAGGTCTTTTCTCGACCGTCGATAGTCAAAACCATGCAATCCCCGTCAAAGTGCAGTCCGGTTACTTGATGATGTTTTTTCATTGCTGACGTCTCCGCTGAACTACGTTCCCGTGACTGCTCCAAGCATTTCTAGCGATGCCTTGAGAATTATGTCATTCTCATTCGCGTCGAGCTCTTCGTCGGAATGCACCATGAATCGGTATTCTCTCTGATTTTCGTATTTTCTTCGCTTAATAAAGATGGCACTGAGTGCGCGTTCGTAGGTACCTAAATGTTCGGTGCTTTCGTAAGGATCATCTCTGTAGTCTACTGGTCCGTGCACGATCAGTTGTGATTTCTTCCAAATCTTTCCACCCTTAATCCCGTCCGTCTCTCCTTCCAGCTCGCTCTGCGCACTTCTCGGGCCTAGTTGTTCTATCACCATCCCCCCCAATGCTCGTGCGAATAGCCTCCGGTCCCTTATTGGGTACCAGTCTGTGTACCCTGCTCCCCAGTTCGCCCAAAGTGCCTCCTCTTCCGCCTCGGTCTCCGGTGCAATCGAGGTACAGTATATCCATCCGTTCCTTCCTGCCGTGAAGGTGTCGGTAGTGACTTCCCTATAATCGCTTTGTCTATTTGTAATTTTGATACTTGCTTCAGGGAATGACTTTGACAATTCATGTTCTAGCGTTTGCCGTATAGCCTCGTTTACTTCATCCAATAGTGCTTTTTTCGATTGCGTTGCACTCTGCGGCTCCAATATTTTTCGCTCTTGCTTCGCCTCCAGCTTGTCCCCTATCAAATCATCTTCTTCCATTTCTCTGAAGATGCTAGGTTCCGCGATCCTAATCGTCCTACTTACGTCGATCCGGTAATTAGGTTCACATCCTTTCACTAACC
>VXZF01000004.1:0-3613 GCA_009845645.1 Gemmatimonadota bacterium
GTTTTCAGGGATCTCGTCGAGGTCGGCCTCAGTGGTCTTGATTTCCTCAACGAGTACGGCGTCTTCTTCGACGAGCAGGCCGTCGATGCGGCCGCTTATTTCGAGGGTAATCTCATCGGTTTCGACTAGATAGGAAATGGGCACTTCCGCCTGATAGTCGGTGGGGCGGGCGCGCTGGATCTTCTGGTGGCCGCGAGTGCCTTCCACTAGGCGGTCGGGGCGGGAAAATCCACCGAAAACCAGATCGCCGGAGCGCAGCACGAAGCCAACAAGTTCGCGGACCGAGGTTTTGAGCAGGCGAGGGGGCATGGTGTTATAATATAGGGTCGCTAGCAGGCACTTGCATTCTCACAGGAGACTATGATGAGTCAATCCGTAGTTTTAGGCGTCATTGGTGGGTCGGGGTTGTACGACATAGAAGGAGTTGAAACGGTCGCCGAGCATCGGCTAGACACGCCCTTTGGCGCGCCTTCGGACGCCATTGTCGAGGCGCGAATCGGCGGGCGCATGGTGCATTTCCTGCCGCGACATGGCCGGGGACACCGACTGCTGCCGAGCGAAGTGCCCGCTCGCGCCAATATCCACGCACTCAAGCAATTAGGGGTGAACCACGTTTTGGCCATCAGCGCCTGCGGCATCATGCAGGAAGAGATCCGGCCTGGGGACATGATCGTGCCCGACCAGATTTTCGACCGCACGCGCGGACAACGCCCATCGACGTTTTTCGGCGACGGGATCGTCGGCCATGTGATGTTTGCCGACCCTTTCTGTGAGACGTTGCGGACCGAGGTCATCGCGGCGGCACGGGCGGCGGATGCCAACGTCCACGAAGGCGGCACGTACCTCTGCATGGAGGGGCCGGCCTTTTCCACCCGCGCTGAGTCGCATTTCTACCGCAACGCCGTGGGCGCGGCTGTGATCGGCATGACTGCTTTGCCCGAGGCCAAGCTGGCGCGCGAGGCGGAAATGTGTTACGCGCTGCTGGCGACGGGCACGGACTACGACTGCTGGCACGAGGAGGAAGAAGACGTGAACATCGAGCAAGTGCTAGCGGTGCTGCGGGCCAACAGCGCCTTGGCCGTGCAAATCGTCGCCGAGGTTGCCACGCGCCTGCCAAGCGAATCCGCTTGCCCTTGTTTGCACGCTGCCGAAAGCGCTATCATCACCGACCTAGCGGCGATTCCCTTAGAGGCGAAGGAGCGGCTCCGGGTGCTCTACGGGAAGTATTGGGATTGACAGGTTGCGCACGAGAGCTAGGTATGAGATGCTTCGACTCCGCTCCGCTCAGCATGACAGAAGCGGCGAAAGGACGAATGGCATGGCCATGGTGAAAGTAAATTGGACGAGAAAAATCTTCGGCGGCGGCCGCAGTTGGCACGTCGGCAGCTTGGTGCGCTGGAAGGGCGCGTACCATGTATGCTTTGTCGATGGCAGCGGCCACGGCAGTGGCGATTCGCAAATCCGCGTCTGCTCGTCTGCGGATTTGGAGACTTGGACCAGCCAAATCGCACTAGGCGCGAAGACTATTGACCCGAACTTGCTGCCCGTGGGCGACCGGCTGTTGGTGTACGGAGTGCGCCTCAGCTGCGAGGAAGCCGAGGGGCAACCCGAGCCTGAGTACGGCTTTACCTCGCAGCAAATAGTTGCCGCGACGACCGACGGAAAGACGTGGAGCCAGCCCCGGCGCTGCTTTGCGATGAACCACGATTTCTGGCATCCGGTAGAGTACGAGGGCCGCTACTGGGTCGCCTGCGACACGGTCGGCCACACCCCCCACGCCAGCCACAATTCAGTCGATTTGCTCGTCTCCGACGACGGGGAGAACTGGCAGTGGGTCAGCGAGATCATCCACGGCACCACACACCCTGAATACCGCGACTCGACCGGCCTTGAATTCGGCGTGCAAGCGCCGAGCGAAACGTCCCTTTGCTTTGGGGAAGACCAGCGCCTGTTGGCCGTCACTCGCGCCCGCGGCTACTGCGCCCTGCTTTCTACCGCGCAGCCGCCCTACGACCAATGGGAGCGCACCTTGTCGCAGGAATCGCGCTGCTACGGCTCGGCCATAGCTCGAGTGGGCCGTCACGTACTCGTCACTGGCCGCAGCTTTAGCAACGAAGGGATTCGCGCCACGGCGGACCAATTCAACGAACCCTTCAGCCCGCACGACCAGACTCAGCTCCGCACCGGAGTTTTCCTCTACGAAGACGGCGACATTCAGTTAAAGGCCGTGCTACCCAGCGGCGGCGACACGGGCTACGCTGGCATCTTGCCCATGAGCGACGACCACGCGCTCATTGCGTACTACTCGACCTACGAGTCGTCCGATGGGGAGTCTTGCGTCTATCTGTCTTCCGTAACCATTGAGGATTGACCACGGAGATTTGCCCATGGCGGAACGTTTTAGAATAGCGGTCGTAGGCGTCGGCCGGATTGGCGCATTTCACGCCCGCCACGTCCAAGAGCTGGCCAGCGAGCGGGGCGATTGCGCGTTGACAGCGGTCGTGGACGGCTACGGCGACTTGGCCGCCGAGGTCGCGGCTCAGCTACAGGCCGCTCAAGAAACGGCGATTAGTGTCTTCAAAGACGTAGAGGAACTAATCGCCGCTGATGCAGCCGACGGCGCGTTCATTGCCTCGCGCACTGAAAACCACCACCGCGATGCCCAGACCTTGATCGACGCGGGCTGGCGCGTCCTGATGGAAAAGCCGCTGACGCACTCTTTGGCCACCGCGCGGGAGTTTGCCGCCTATCTAGACGCCGACGATTTCCGCCGCACGGCGCTGATGCAGGCTTTTATGCGCCGCTTCGACGCGCCGCTGTTGCGGGCCAAAGCCCTGTTGGATCAAGGCGCGATCGGCGCGCCGTTTAAGATCGTCTCGATTCTCGAAGATCCAGTGCCGCCGCCCGAAGGGTACAATAGCTCCGGCATACTCTCGGATATGGCGGTCCACAATATCGATGAGATCCTCTGGCTCGGCGGGCAGCAGCCCGAGCGGCTAGCGGGTTTTGGCAGTCTGCTTTACAACCAGCAGCACACGGACGTCAAAGAAGATTTCGACGATGCCCTTTTGCAGATGTACTTTCCCGAAGACCTAATCGGCCAAGTGACGGTGAGCCGCAACCACGTGGCTGGATATCGCAACGAGACTTGGGTTTACGGGACGGAGGGGTTGGTACATGTGGGGGCCTTTAGTGAGGACTCGCTCTCGGTGGAAGTGGAGGCATTGGGGCGGCGAGGCTTAATCGAGCGGCGGGAATTCGCCCTGCGCGATTACGGCGCAGAAGTGCCGTTTTTTATCGAGCGCTTCGGGCCGGCGTACAAGGCCGAGGTGGCCCACTATATCGACCAGTGCCGCGCAGGAGCGCCGTTTGCCGTTGATCATCGCGACGGGCTGAGAGCGCTGGAAATCGCGATGGTGGGGAGTGGGGCGTTGTGGGGACGTGAGGGGGGCGTAGCGGTTGATGTTGCCGAGCGCAGTTGAGACAGCATTTCAGGAAGTGCGGATATGAAAGTCGCGAAGATCGAGACCCTGAGGGCCAGCCGCTTTATGTACGTGCGGGTGCATACCGATGAAGGCATATCGGGTGTCGGCGAGTTGCACCCCGCAAGCGG
>VXZF01000004.1:3713-11104 GCA_009845645.1 Gemmatimonadota bacterium
GAGAACATGGACGCGTGGGGCCATGTCGCGGCCAATATGCCGGTGCCAGTGGCCATGGGCGAGCGGCTCTACACCACCTACCAGTTCCGCGAGTTGTTGGCCCACAAGGGGGCCTCGTATATCCGACCGGATCTGTCGCTTGCCGGTGGAATTACGAATTGCAAAAAGATCGCGGCGCTTGCCGAAGCAAGCTACGTAGGAGTCGCCCCGCACAACCCACTGAGTTGCGTCCTGACCGCGGCGTGCGTGCAACTCGACGCCGCCATCCACAACGTTGCTATCCAAGAGTATCCGAGGGATGAGTACGATGCCCCGAAGCGAGATCTGGTCGAGACTCCGCTGCGACGCGAGGGCGGTTTCCTGATTGTTCCGCAGACTCCCGGCATTGGAATTGAACTGAACGACGAAGCGTTTCCGCACTATCCGCCTGAGCCGTATATCCGGGAGCCGGTGATTGGACCCGACGGCGCCCTGCGGGAATACTGATTAGAGAGTTCTGAACGCGGTCCCAAGCGGGGAACTAACGCACTGTTAGCTCGGCGAGGTAGATGGCGGTGCTGCCTTCATGGCTTGAGTAATAAGAAAGCAGTCCTCGTTCTGCACCCAGTGCCACAAACCCGGGATAAGAGCAGTCACCACCGCTCGGCAATTCCACTGCTTCGTGCAGAGCGTCTTCGTGCAGCCAGTAGAGCGAGGTCGTCCGGGTGTCGTCTGCCTTGATTTTGCGCCCTCCCACGAGGTAGCGGTCACCCCAGCGCGTCAGCAAGGGACCACCGACATTGCGGTCGAGGTATGCGGATGTCCAGACTGTCCAGGGAGGCGCTGACCGGCAGATGCGAGCTGGCACTTCGCCGCCGCCGCGAACCAGTGCTACCGCGGAATCATCTGCGTCGAACAGGAACGCGGTTTCATCGCCGAAATCCCCGACGAAGAGCGAGCGGAAAGACCACACCAAGCCGTCAGCACTTTCGAGCATTGCCGCCTCGATTGATTCGGGCTCCTGCTCGTCCGCTATGCCGGACGCGTACGCGCGGCGGCGCCGGGCGCACAAAAACGCGCGGTCGCCGTGCGCCGTCGCCCGCCAGACGTAATGGGCGTGCGTGCCCTCCATCTGCGTCGGGCCGCTCCACTCGGATCCGTCCGCGGTCCACGCAGCGTACCCGATAGCTTCGTTGAGGTTCAGGGGGAGGTCCGCCTCCGGCAGCAGCCAGGTACCGGTGTAGACGAACAACGATCCCTTGAAGACGAGGAAATGGGGGTCGCGCGTGTCGCGGCCTGGGACGCAAAAGGTGAATGCCTCGGACCAACTCCGACCGTCATCGCTCTCGAGAACGACGACGCTGCCAGAGCTCGAGACGCCGTGGCCGTCGAGAGATCTGCGGAAGGTCAGGTAGAATCTGCCCGAGTAGGAGCAGAGATCCGTGAAGGCGTTGTGGTTGGCATCCTGGCGAATGGTTGTTAAGGTTTCAATCTGAATAGTTGGCAAATGAGACATTGTGGTTGTGCCTTTTTCGGGAGCGGTTGTAGAGATTTCGCCCGTGGGACGCAAAAAAAGCTCGATATCCGTCCCAAGGCAAGAACCCTCCCGGCCCTTTTGGAGAACCGATCGATGCTATAGAGAATGCAGAAATATATGACCAACTACAAAACAGATCCTAAATACGTCCTTCCAAGTCCAGAGTGGTTCTACCGGCAATTTGGCATCCAATGGAACGGACAGTATGCCACTTTGGGTAGCAACACTGCTCATGTAGTGAAAATCCAGCGGGTGGATCCGGATGAGACGCTCGTAATCCGGATTTCCGACCCTAGTAGGATTTCTCAAGATCGAATTTCACAGATCCATAGATTTCAGACCTATTTAAAGACTCAAGGAGTATTCACAGCCCTCCCATACGAAACACCACAAGGTGAAACTTTCTCAACTACGGAGTCGGGGTTTACTATCGAGATTTATCCCTTCATCCACGGAAAATCACCTCAGAGGGGCGATTTCGAAGATGTCCGTCTCGTCGCCCGTGCTATTGCCAGACTGCACCATGCTGGGGTGGACTATCTGGACCTACCGGGCGAAGAAAGCCTCTTTCAGAATCATGTTGCTCTTGAACAATTGCGCGAGGATGTCCGTAGGGCGAAGGAACTGTCCAAGGGAAAGGTATTCTACAACTTGTATATGGAATACACGAAGGAAGCAGAGCGCTGGATAGCAGCAATTCAAGCTCTGCGCACCGGGTTGATCGAAACTTCCTTGCACTTGGACACTGGTCCACAGAACATGATCACCGACGCGGACGGTCAGCTCTGGTTCATTGACTGCAACCATATGCTCCGGGGCCGTCGAGTGTTTGAGGTGTGCGTGTCGATTTACTACATGGATTGTAGTTCAGAGGCATCTCTGAAGGCACCTCATCGGTATCAAGGGCCCGATCCCCAATTGGAAACAGTCTTCCTCGACGAATACAAAGAGTTCTGTGAGCCCCCATGGACATCGGAGGAAAATCAGGCACTCAACATTGAGCGAATGCTAATGTTGATTCACGGAGCCACCTACTGGACATCGAGGTGGGATGAGAACACGGTCAGAGAAGAGCTAATCCGTTTTGGCGATTACCGACAGGCTCTCAGGGCCAACATCTGATTGCGGAACACCGCGAGCCCGATAGCGCCGTCCGGACCGGTTCCAACTCTTGGCTCCGACGGACAACGCCGCGCTGGGACAAGTGGAGACGTATGATTAGGCTGACTCAAATAACCTCAGAGCAGTTGGAGTGGTACAAAGAATTTACTGGGGGCTTCTATGGAATGGATTTCAATTTTGGAGGACCGTCGGGATTTTTTGGCTTCTATGGTGAGTTCGATATCTCCAGCGAAGGTCAGGTTGACTTGGCAAATCTCTTGGTAGCCCATTCCTGCGAGCACGAGCAGGCTGAGATGATTGCCGAGATTAGTACTCTGCGACAGAGTATCACAGATGGCCTATGGTCTGCTACATTGTGCCAGGAGCGCCGACTTGAAGCTGTCTGGGAGGAGTTTAAGTTGGAATTTTTTTCCACACCAACGCGCGATGGAACGGTCGCAACTCATTTGTTACTCTCACACGACAATCCCGCCATTTTTAGAGAGCCTTATTTCAATGATTACTTTGAACTGCGATCTGACCGTGCCCGCAAGAAGTCTGAACTGCAAGATCCGGGGGGTTACTACCCCGTAAGTCCGAAGCAAGCCCCTGAACGGGCTGAGGCTGTTGATGTGGCGGAACTTGCGCGTCGCATTCAGGGTAAGCCCATAGTGGCGTTTACGGGCGCTGGGTTATCGACCGCAGCAGGTATTCCCGCGTTTGACGGAAAAGGTGGACTGCAGGAGCAATTCCCCATCGACAATTACCGTTTTCCCGGGGCTGTTGCCGATTGGATAATACACCGACCTCGTGAGACGGCTCTGGTACTTGGAACATTCTACACCCGCTTTATGACAGCCAGTCCCACTGAAGCCCATGCGGCTCTTGCACAATTGGAGAAACACGGGATACTGAAGCACGTCATTACGGGCAATTTTGACGGGCTACACGAATGGGCCGGTAGCCAAAAAGTGCATATAAACGAACCCAAGTACTTTAAAGGCTCAGACGAGGGCTGGGGTTGGATTGAGGAAGGTCAGGTAGCTTTAGTTGCAGGCGTGTCGATGGATGCAAATAACGGCCTGCTGGACTATGCCCGTGACAACGCCCTCCAAATCGTCGTTGTGGCTCCAGAACGACCGGACTTCATGCATACACAGGACTGGTTTGTCGAGGGGCTTGCCGAGGATGTCTTGCCCGAACTGACAAAGCTGCTCACCACCTGATCACGCACTTCCCTCGACTTGGCGCGCCATCTGCGCCATATAGGCGGCTCGACCTATGAGGTCTTTCTTGTAGTTCCAGCGACTCTTTTCCGGGTACATCACCAAGGAGCGATCCGCCAAGGGCAGGGACACTTGGACGCTGCCCTGCCGGTGCGACTCGCGCAGGGCCACGGCCAACTCTAGGGCATGGCGCAAATCGTCGCCGCTGGTGATTGCCAAGTCTCCGCCTTCTTCGAGGACGCGGATGATATCCTCGACAATGGCCCGCATCACCGGCCCGGGATCCTGCCAGCCCTCGTCGTCGTACCCCCTCTCCTCCTCGGTGTATTGCTCGAATACCCCTTCCACCTCGACCAAAGGGGCCCCTCGACCGCTGTGCTTGAACAGGCGCAAACCTAGGCCCGTATTGTTCCAATTGCAGATCAGTCCCTCGCTGCCCACCACCTCGATGCCGCGCCAAATTGGGCCCGGGAAGCTGCTGAAGCACTCTATGCCATTGCCAAAGCGAATGTACCCGCCCACTCCGCCGAAACCAGTGGCTCCTTCCTCGTAGGGTTCTTCGTGATCGCTGTGGGGATCGCCTCCGACCCGGCCGACGACCCACTCCGCCGGTGCCTTGGCGGCGAACTTGCGCGTCAAGTTCAAACCGTGGCAGCCACCTTGGCCGTTGCCGCCGTACAGATTGATGCGCTGCACTTGGCCAATCTCCCCCCCCGCGGCCAACTCGTAGGCCCGGCGGTAGTCTGGATGGCTCGACACCATGACGCCCGAGGCCAGGTACACGCCCCGCTGCTGGCAGCTTTCCACCATGCGGTCGGCTTCGGACAGCCGGGCCGTCAGCGGTTTTTCGCAAAAGATGGCCTTGGCCCCGGCCTCGGCTGCGGCCACCACTGCTCCGGCGTTGGCTCGCACCGGCAGCACTGGCATGGCGATATCGATTGACTCGCGTGCCAACATCTCCTCATAGGTGGCGTAGCCGGGCACCCCGAAGCGGCGGCAACCCAACGCCAGATTTTCTGCATCCGTATCGGCAATGGCCACCACCTTGCACAAGGGGTGCACATCAAAGGCCCGGGCCCGGCTGGTGCCAGCCCGTCCGCAGCCAATGACGCCGACCCGGTATTTGACTTCTCGTTTTTCTCGCATAGAGCTCTGTCCCTGCTATTGGATTATTTGGGAAAATAGGGCAGTTCGAGACCGGATATGTGCTGCAGGATGCGGATCACCTGGGCGCTGTACCCGTACTCGTTGTCGTACCACACGTACAGCACGCAGCGTTTGCCCTGGGTAATGGTCGCTCCCGAGTCGACGATACCGGCTTTCTCATTGCCGACGAAGTCGCTTGATACCACCTCGGGCGAGCTTGTGTAATCGATCTGGCCCCCTAGAGGCACATCGAGTGAGATATCCCGCAGATAGGTGTTGATCTCTTCTGTGCCGACTTCCCGTTCTAGGTTCAAATTCAAAATGGCGAGGGAGACATTGGGCGTGGGCACGCGAATGGCATTGGCCGTGAGCTTGCCTTGCAATTCCGGCAGAACCTTGACCACGGCGCTGGCCGCCCCGGTGTCCGTTATGACCATGTTCAGCGGTGCCCCGCGCCCCCGCCGCTCGTGCTTGTGATAGTTGTCGATGAGATTCTGGTCATTGGTGTAGGAATGGCAGGTTTCGATATGGCCGCTGGCGATGCCGTAGCGGTCGTGCACGACCTTGATCACCGGCGCGATGGCATTGGTGGTGCAGCTGCCGGCGGAGAGGATCTGTTCTTCCTCCACAATGCAATCGTTGTTGATGCCATAGACTATATTGGGGACATCGCCCTTGCCGGGTGCGGTCAGGACGACCTTGGCGATCCCCGGGGCCCGGAGGTGGCGCTGGAGGCCCTCGCGGTCCCGCCAGACGCCGGTGTTGTCGAGTACAATGGCGTTTTCAATGCCGTAGGCGCTGTAATCCACGTCCTCTGGGGTGTCCGAGTAGAGGAGGCGGATCATGTTGCCATTGGCGACGATGGCGTTTTCTTCTTGATCCATGACGATGGTCCCCTTGAAGGGGCCGTGAATGGAGTCTCGCCGCAGCAGACTGGCCCGTTTCACCAAGTCTCCCTCCGAGCCCGTGCGCACCACCACGGCCCGCAGCCGCCACTTATCGCCCCCGCCGCTGCGCGCGATCAGGATCCGCGCTAGGATGCGTCCGACTCGGCCAAAGCCGTAGAGCACCACGTCTTGCGGCCTGTCCAGCAGCTTCTTCCCGCCATTGATCTCAGCCAGGTGCTGGCGCACGAAAGCGTCCACATCCCCGTTCGCTTTACTTTTGTGGAACCTAGTAGTCAACTTGCCGATATCTATCCGCGTCGGGGCTAGGTTCAGCCGGGACAGGGCTTGGAGGACCGCAAAGCTCGAAAACACGCAGAGCTCGTCCTTGATCACCTGGCGAGCAAAGCGGTGGGCCTTGAGGATGTCAATCGTGGAGTTGTGTACCAGGGAGCGGCCGTAGATCGTGGTGACCACGCCGTAATCCCGGTAGAGTTTGCCGATGAGCGGGACCATGGACTCGGCGACCTCCTCCCGCTTGGCCCAATCGGCAAAGTAGCGTTCCATCTTCTGGTCGATCATTTCCTCAATTCCCTCTCTGCGGAGCCCATCCGACGTCTCACATCTCGACCGACCCCACGGGTTCGAACGCTGATCGATAAATTGCTGTAACTATGTTCCTCCCTGTACATGTGCACGAAGCGCTGCCAGGACGTCGTCGCTAGTGAACCCCTCGGTATTGGCATCGGCCAGCAGCCGCGTGACGAACGCGCTTAGGCGGCGGTCGCGTTCACGTCGTGGACGGGCCTGCGCCCGGGTGGCGCTGACGAACGAGCCGACCCCTCGCCGGGTTTCGAGCACGCCGGCGCGCTCGAGCTCGCTGTACACGCGCGCGACTGTATTCGCATTGACGCGGAGATCGCCTGCGAGTTGCCGAACCGTCGGTAGCTGATCACCAGCACGGAGGCGTCCTGCGGCAATCGCCGCTCTCAACCCCCGCTCCAGTTGGATGTAAATGGGAGTGCGGTCACGCAAGTTGATGCTAACCTGCATGTGAACTAATGTACTAGTTTATTAGTATAATTGTTATAAAAAATTGCTAGCGCCCAACGCGAAGCTGCGCGATTCGCTGCCGGATCCTCCACTGTGCCCTTTGCAATGGAGAGAAGGATGGGGTTATAATATTCGCGGTGGATGGACGCGACTTGATCATAGGAGGTTGTTATGGTACCAGCCTACGCCCTGTGTTTTTTCTTTATAGATTTTTTCCTGCTTCTTTTTTCTCCTTTCTGGGGCCCGTATCTCGGATGGAGCGTAGAGATACCAGCCTATTTCGTCCCGTTTCCCGCCCTGTTTCTCGCCCTGTTTCCCGCTTTGTATCTCGGATGGATCGAAGAAAAGAATCGCGAACGGCTGGAACAGCTAGCCGATCAACTGCGTCAACTCTACAAGCGCTCCGGTCAGCCGGCCCTGCGGGTACGCCGTCCCAGACGACTCCACTTTGAGACGCATCAGGCC
>VXZF01000541.1:0-3016 GCA_009845645.1 Gemmatimonadota bacterium
GCCTTGGGACCGCCTAAGAAGGCCAACTTGCTCTTCGCCATACTATTAAGTCCGCTCCTTCCGTGTGCTAAGATCCCGTAATTTTGCGCAGCCGCGCCTGCGTCGGCATGTAGTTGCTCTCCCACACCTGTTGCACCACCCCATCGGCGATATAGGCCAAGCGCGGCCAGCCGTGGCCAAAGGTCAAACGACGAAAGTCCGTTATCGATATGGTGGCAATGTCAAAGCGCGGTTGCAACTGCTTCTTGAAGTCAATCATTTGCGGTGCATCCTGCGCGAAACTCGTCAGGGCGATCAGCCGCGGCAACTGGGGGTCTTGGGCGAGGACGTTCATCTTGGGCACTGCATTTTTGCAGTGGCTGCACGTGGGGCTGAACAATTCGATCAGGTATTCGCCCTCCAGCAAATCCACATCCACGCCTTTGAGTGCCAAGCCGGAGAGCCGCACGCCGCTTTTGAGGTCCGACTGCGTGATGCGCTCTAGCTCGGGAAAAAACCGCATGCCGCCCACCGCCAGTCCGACGACGAGCGATCCTACCACCATCCGACTCGCCAGCGGCCAGACGGGCGCGCCACCCGCTCCCCACCAATTGGGCCGGTCAGCCACGGGCGCGGCGTTTGCACTGCGGCGCATTCCCCACCAAGCAAACAGCAGCACCGCCAGCATGGCTCCATCTTCTATAGTCGCTTCCCTCGGCCCGCGCTCGACGAGGGCACCAAAGCAGCCACAGTCTATCGAGGCACCCATGTGCCAAGCCTTGGCCGTCAGCGCGGTAAATACAGCCATCAGCACCGTCGCCACCGGCAAGCACAGCCGCGGCTGCCAGTTTAGCAGCAGCGCCCAGCCGAGGAAGAATTCAATCGGCCCCAACACAAGGGCCGCCTTGGCGACTGACGACGCAGTCTCCCATTCCGTCACCCCGAGTATCTGCGCATAGGGAATGGCCTCCCAATAAAAAAGCACCGGCTCCCATACCTTCATCGCCCCAGCGACGAGATACACAACTCCGATAATCATCTGGCCGACGCGCGCGGCCTTGCTTATACCATCCATAATTAAGTGCTCCTCAGTTGGTCAATTCGGCGAATAGGGCCGAGAATACGCGCCGAGTCTGCTGCATGCATGCTTCCACTTCGTCCTGGAAGGCCGCTACATCTTTAGCGCCGAGAGCACGGCTCAATATCTCCAGCTCCCGGCCGGTCGGCAGGGCGTCGCTGGCCCTTTCGCTGGCGAGCCGCATGCCCTTTTCCACGGCCCGCAGGTACTCGTACGCGTCGAGAAGAAAGTGGCCCCGCTCCGGGTCCAAGCAGCCCTGCTCGACGAGAAGCTGTAGCGCGCGTCTCGTGCTGCCCACGCGCAAGCTCCGGTCTCGATAGCCCCACTTGAGCACCAATACCTGCGCCACAAACTCAATATCGACTATACCACCCGGGCCGCGCTTGATGTTGATGCGCACTTGGCGCTTGCCTTGCGGCTCCATCCGCTGGCGCATCTCCTGCATCTGCGCGACTAAGGCCGCGTCCACTTCCCGACTGTAAACGAAGCGCTCAATCGCCCGCAGGACCCGCGCGCCGAATTCGGCATCGCCGGCCACTTGGCGCGCGCGACTCAGCGCCATCCGCTCCCAAGTGGCCGCCCGCTGCGCCAAATAGCGGCGGTAGCCGACCAGCGAAATGGCCATAGGGGCGCTGGCCCCTTCGGGCCGCAGCCGCGCATCCACCGAGTACAGCCCCTCCTCGGCTAACAAGGCGATCAGACGCTGGCTGAACTCGGTGAAAAATACGCTATTCGGCACGCCGCGGCGCGTCTTGCCGTCACCTTCGTACACGAAAAACAAATCCAAATCCGAACCAAAATCCACCTCGCGGCCCCCAAACTTACCGCCGGCCAATACGGCGAACCGCACGTCGCGCCCCTGCCGGTTGCGCGGCTTGCCCCACCGCCGCACCAACGGACGCCAAGCCAGCCCATAGACCGCTTGCAACACCTCTTCACCCAACTCCGTTAGCCGCAGGAAAGTCTCCTCCTCGGTCGCCAAGCCCATCAGGTCGTCGGCCCCAATCCGCAGGAGGGATTTGTTCTGCATCCGTGCAATGGCGCGCAAATCGCCGCGCACCTGACTAGGTTCCAGTCCTTGGCTAGCCTGACTAACTAAGCTGTCGAGCAGGGCCGGATCGCGGCGCAAAAGATCCGCGAGAAAGCGGCTCGATCCACAAATGGCAATGATCAAAGTGCGGAAGCCTGTGTGCTCTTGCAACAAGGAGTACAAAGCACCCGGCGCCCCATACGCCTCAACGAGCTGGGTGAATCGCAAAAGCCCTTGGTCTGGATCGGGAGCCGCGGCCAGCGAATTCAGTAATTCCGGCAACAGAGCCTCAAAGTGGGCGCGGCCCCCGCTCAACAGCAGACCCATGCCCGCCAGCCGTTGCAAGCGGCGGTGCGCGGCGGCCCCATCGACAAAGCCCCGCTCCACCAAATCGGCTTTTGCCGCCGCGCTGCCGTTTTCGACTTCTAAAAGCCACGTCGGCGAGCGCGGAGCCGCGGTGTCGCCGTAAAACAACGCGGCAAACAAGCGACGCACCCGCAGCCGGTGTCCGGCTAGCGCAGCGCTAAAGGCCCGCGCATCTTCATAACCCATGACCAAGGCCAAGGCCCGCAAGGCTTGTGCATCTTCTGGGACGGCGTAATCAGGTCGGCCAGAGGCGATTTGCAACAGGTTTTCAACGCGGCGAAAAAACTCGTACGCGTTTTTTAGGGCGCTGGCTTCTGCCGCAGTCAAGGCCGCCTTCATCGCACCTTTAGGCGAGACCACTTCGGCCAAACGATCAATAGCGGCCAGCGTGTTGTGGCTGCGCGCTTGGGGCTGGATGCCCCCGTAGAGTAGCTGTAGGCACTGGACGATGAATTCGATGTCGCGGATCCCACCCGCTTGCAGCTTGATGTTGTTCTCGCCACGGGGACGCTCGCGGATGCTCGCCTCAATCCGCTCCTTGATGCGGCGGATTTCCTCGTGCG
>VXZF01000541.1:3116-11092 GCA_009845645.1 Gemmatimonadota bacterium
CGCTCGCGGATGCTCGCCTCAATCCGCTCCTTGATGCGGCGGATTTCCTCGTGCGGTGCCGAGTGGAAGTGGGCTGGGTAGATAAAGGGCCGGAGCATGGCCGCATATTGCTCCCCCAGCGTCCGCGATCCCGCCACGCGCCGGGCCTTGATCAGCATCTGTCGCTCCCACAGTTCTCCGCGCGTCTCGTAATACCTCCAACTGGCGCGCAACGAGTGGGTCAAGGTGCCGCTCGCGCCCTCGGGGCGCAGCCGCATATCGACGCGGTAGAAAAACCCCTCCTTGGTCGCCTCGGTCAGCACGTGGACTAAGCGCTGGCCCAAGCGGCGAAAAAACTCGCTGTTCTCCAGTGGAGTTCCCTCCCCCTCAGGCTGGGTCTCGCCCTCGCCATCCCACACGAAAATTAGGTCAATGTCCGAGCTGTAGTTTAACTCCTGCCCGCCATATTTGCCCAAACCGACGACGAGAAAGCGCGCCGGGCGGCCGCGCTCGTCCAGTGGCTGTCCGTGCTCCTGCCACAAGGCGTGCTGGCACGTTTCAAGAGCCACCTCAACCACCACATCGGCTAAGTCGGCCAGCTCTTTTCCTATCTGCGCAACCGGTTTGGTGCCGAGGATTTCGGCGGCACCAATGCGCAAAAACTCGCGCCGATGCACCCGCCGCAATACCTCTAAACGCTCCTCAAACTCGGAGACATGACCGATATCAGTGCGCAAAATCTGCCGCAGGGTACTCCGCTCCAGTGGCTCGACTAAGTGCGAAGTCTCGACCAACAACCACAATAAGAACTCGAAGTCTCGCACCAAGATGTCGGCGAGAAAGGTGCTGTGGCTTACGACCTGCACTAGACGCTGACACAGAATGGGATCGGCCTCTAAGTGAGAGAAAAGCCCTCGCGGGCCGTATGCCACGGCCAAGCGCACCAATTGCCGCAGTCCCTCGTCCGGCCGGCCCGTCGCAGCCAGTTCGGCCAGCGCGAGGGCTGGTAACGGCGCGGATTGCGGCGGGCCGCCGATCCGGTCCAAGGTCTCTAGGGCTTGGACCGGATCGGCAAAACCCAATTTCTCTAGGGGATCAAGGGCTTTAGCCGCATCCGCGGTGAGCGCGCGACGGGCCAGTTCCAATGCGGTGGGCACTACCGAGGCTTCAGAGGGCGTTTTCGCCGGTTTCGCCGGTGCGGATGCGGATGGCCTCGATCAGTTCGGAGACAAAGATCTTGCCGTCGCCGACCTCGCCGGTGGCAGCCGACTGCATAATGACCTCCACCGCTTCGTCGAGTTGGCCATCGCCAACGGCCAATTCAATGCGAATTTTGGGCATGAAATCGAGCTGGTACTCAGCACCCCGATAGATTTCGCTGTGGCCGCGCTGGCGACCGCAGCCGCGCACCTCGCTAACGGACATGCCGACGAGGCCAATCGCGGCCAAGGATTGTTTGACCTCGTCGAGTTTGAAGGGCTTGATAAAGGCCACGATGTTTTTCACGGTGTCCCTCTCAGCGGGCCGAAAACCGGGGCTTGCGACCATAGCTTACGCCGCTGGGTGCTGGCATCTCGGCGACGTCGAGGGGCTTTTGTTGGCTACCGTGGATGGGGCCGATGCAACTGGCTGGGATTTCTTCGGTCAGCACGACCGTGCCGCGAGAAAAAAAGCGACAGCCCTCCTCGTGAGCCTTGGCCGCGAGAATCTCCACTACGCAGGGGGTATCGCGTTGGTGACTGTGCGACTCGGCCGCCTCGTGTGTCAGCGACAGATGCACGTAGTAGCGATCGCCTGGAGAAATGCCCTCGTGGGTAAAGCGCTGGGCCGCGCTGCGAGTCGTACCCATGTAGAGTCGGGCGGGCGGCGGGTCCATAGGCTCGCCGTCCATATCGACGAAAAAACTGTGTCCGTATAGCGCGCGAATGCCGAACTCGTTCAGTTCAAAGCGATACTGCCCCGGGGCGTTGACGAGGTTGACGACATCGGCTTCGGCTACCTCTGCGTAGCGTTCTTGTACTCCTTGTACTACCTGATCCAACGGCGCGTAGCCGTAAGCGTCAATCTCCAGTCCAAATTCGTCGGGCCGATGCCTGAGCATCAGCGAAAGCAATTTGGAAATGCGACTTGTATTGGCCACTGCTCATCGCGTCCTTTCAGCATTAATAATGTAGGGGCGACCGGCCGGTCGCCTCTACGGTCTTAGGGGTTCCACTGTGCGCGATAAGTTTCAATGGCCCGGGCAACCGCCTCGTCGGACAAGGCGATGATCTGGGCCGCCAGCATGGCCGCATTGCGGGCATTGTCAATGCCGACGGTCGCCACCGGGATACCCGGCGGCATCTGCACGATGGAGTAGAGCGAATCGACTCCATTGAGCGCACCCGAGGCAATGGGGACTCCGATGACCGGCAAGGTCGTATGCGCCGCCACTACTCCGGGCAGGGCCGCAGCTAAGCCAGCACCGGCGATGATCACCTTGAGGCCGCGGCCAGCCGCCTCGCTGGCCCAAGTAGCGGTGCGCTCGGGGTTGCGGTGGGCCGAAGATACGATCATTTCGTAGCCGAGTCCAAGCTCTTCGAGCACCGCCGCCCCCTTGCGCATGGTGTCCTCGTCCGAGGTACTGCCCATGATTACGCCAACGCGAATATCTGCCATATAAAAACGTCCTCCCTGCGAATTCTATCGCGCACAGGTTAAAATAAGCCAAATCGCCCGCGCGCGACAACTGCCCTAAGAAGCGTTCATTTTGCGACGCAGGAAGGTGGGAATGTCCAAATCGCCAACTGCGGGGCGCACTGGCTCCTGATGCTCCTGATGCTCCTGAGGGATGCTGTGGCCGTTGCGCAGATACGTGGGCACTTCCAAGGAGGTACCCCCGTTGCCATTGCCGAGCAGGACCGGGCTACCGATGGTCAAAGGATCCGCCTCCACATCCTGCTGCGTCGGCTCTTCTTGTTCGCGGGCCGGCGGCTCGGCTTCATTGTTCTTATGTACGTTGAAACCCGTGGCTATGACCGTCACGCGGATATTCTCAGCTAGGCTGTCGTCGATTACGGTGCCGAAGATGATCTCGGCGTCCGAGCCGGATTCCTCGTTGATCAGCGACATGACCTCGTTGATCTCGTAGAGCGTGAGATTGGAGTCGCCGGCGATATTGATCAACACGCCCTTGGCACCGGCGATCGACACGTCCTCCAAAAGCGGGCTATTGATCGCCTTGCGAGCGGCCTCCACGGCCCGCTCTTCGCCGCTGTGCTCCCCGAGGCCCATAATCGCATCTCCGCCCTTGGAAATCACCGTGCGGACATCGTTGAAGTCGAGATTGACCATACCCGGAATCGTAATCAGGTCGGAAATACCACGCGTGGCCTGCATCAGCACTTCATCGGCCTTGAGAAACGCATCTTGGAGCGTGGTGTCGCGGCCGCAGACTTCTAGCAGGCGCTGGTTTTTGATGGTGATCAGAGTATCAACTTGGTCCTTTAGCTCGGCAATCCCACTCCTGGCATTCTTCATCCGCGGAGAGCCTTCCATTAGAAAAGGCTCGGTGACAATGCCAACCGTCAGGGCCCCTTGGTCGCGGGAAATTTCCGCAACAGTGGGCGCGACTCCCGTACCTGTACCGCCGCCCATGCCGGCCGTGATGAAGATCAGATCCGAGTCCTGTAACTGCTTGGAGACCTTGTCGCAATCTTCTTCGATGGCTTGCCGCCCCACCTCTGGGTCTGCACCAGCACCCAAACCCCGCGTGACGCTGCTGCCAATGCAAATGGGAAAGTCAGCCCGCGAGGTCTCCAGTGCCTGTGCATCCGTGTTGACGGCGACGAATTCGACGCCGTGCATCCCAGACTCAATCATGCGGTTGTTGGCATTGCCACCGCTGCCACCAACTCCGACGACCTTAATTCGCGCTCGATGCTCGTTATCGATCAACCTAATTGCCATAATTACTCCTCCTTGATTTTGGGACCAGCACCGCCGCTAGTCCCGTGGTTGTAACCATCTTTTTACGCGCCCAAACACTGAATCGAAGGAATCTTCGACCAGCTCCTGCGCTTCTGTTTGGTTTTTTCCCTCCTGTTGCTCCATTCCGTACAGGAGCAGACCCAGCACCGTAGCATACGATGGGCTAGCCAGCTCTGCGGCCCCCTCAAACCCGCTCGACTCCCCCAAGCGCACAGGCATGTTAAAGACCCGCTCGGCCAAGGCTACGGCTCCGGTGATTTGCGCTCCCCCACCTGTGAGGACAATGCCCGCGCCTAGCGCAGCATGGGGCAACTCGGTATAGACCTGCTTGCGGGCTAGGGCCAATATCTCCTCCATTCGCGCCTCGACGATGAGGGCCACTGTCTCGCTGGGCGCGCCCGCACACTTGGCCTGCTCGGCCTCGGCCCGCGTGGTGCGCAGCCCAACGCCGATGTCGTTGGTTACGTTATGCCCACCCAATCCGACGTTACCCGAATAGCGCAGCCCTTTACCAACAAAGACGGCCACATCGGTCGTACCGCCGCCGATGTCGAGCAGACAGACTCCCATCTGCCGCTCGTCCTCACTGAGAACCGCATAGCTCGAAGCAAGCGCGCCGAGAACGACACCGTGCACATCGACGCCCGCACGGAGGATGCTGTGGCAGATGTTCCGCACTGCGGCAATCGAGCTGGTGACTACGTGTACACTGGCCTCTAAGCGCACTCCATACATACCCACGGGATCGAGAATGCCTCGCTGGCCATTGACGGCAAACTCTTGGGGCAAAACGTGCAACACCTCGCGATCAAACGGCACTTTGACCACGCCGGCCGCAGCAAGCACGCGGGCGCGGTCCTGTACTCCGATCCATCCGCCTTCGCCACCGACAGCCACCATGCCCGTGCTGTTGAGGCTGGCGATGTATTCGCCAGAAATGCCAGCGTACACTGAGTCGATTTCGACTCCAGCCATCAGCTCTGCTTGACGCACGGCCTCGCCAATGGCGTGCACGGTCTTCTCGGCATCCACAATCGCCCCGCGCTGGATCCCCTCTGAGGGGTGCTGGCCGACGCCAATAATCCGCGGGGGCCGCTCGGCGACCTGCTCGGCAATGGCAGCGCAGACCTTAGTCGTGCCCAAGTCCAGCCCGGCGATAATGGTGCTGTGCTCCTCACTCCAGTTCATCCCGATTTTGCTTTCTTTTTCCCTACTACCATCTGGCCGGCATAGCGCAAGTCGATATAGGCCGGATCGGGATGGCTTTGATGGACGCGCGGCATCAACTCGCGAATGGTGCGGAGCCGGTGGGCGGCCTCGTTGACCGGCAAGCGCACTTCGAGTCCATCACCGGCCATCTGTAAGCGAATGCTCGCCCCGGACATCGGCTGGATGCCGGCTACGTTGAGACAAAATTCCGCATCGGCAACCGTGGCTTCCTCCCACCAGCGCAGTATCGCCAATAGCGCAGAGTCCGACACGGCCACGCCCGGCTGTAGCGAGTCGCCGCGGACGGACAGCCCGGATATGACGGGCAAATTGCGGGGCGGAACATCCGTACTACCTACCGGAAGCAAGACGCCATCGGGCGTTATCCCGTAGGTCTGGCCCAAATCGATCCAAGCCACTTGGCGATGCTCGACGATATCGACGGCAATCCGGTTGGGTGGCTTGCGCACCACGAAAGCCCGCTTGATCCAATACATGGCTTCCAGCCGCTGCGCAACCTCGTCCAAGTCGATGGCGAAAATGTTGCTACCAGCCGCAAGGCCACTGGCGACGCGTACATCTTCCCCACTGAGTCGCCGCAACCCATCCACCTCAATAGCCTTGAGGCCAAAGTAGGAGGCTTGGCCAAAGTAGGTAGCCGCTTGATAGGCCGCTAAGGTGCTGCCCGTGGCCAAAATTAAGAGCGCAATCCAAAGCCCGCGGGCCTTGGATTGACCTCGCTGCGACTTCTTGCGCGCCTTGGTCTTCTTCTTCTGGCGGTTCACGAGTACTCTCCGGCGGCCAAAGCCGCGATCAACTCCCCAGCCACCTCGCCAATGTCGCCAGCTCCCATGACCAGCACCAAGTCGCCCCGACGACAGATATCCACCAAATGAGCCACGAGTTGTTCTCTGTCCGGTAGGTATGCCACGGTTTTGTACCCGTTGGCGCGCATGGCTCCCTCAATCAGTTCGGAGTCCACACCGGGCAGAGGGGCTTCCCGCGCGGCATAGACCGCCGCCAGCACCACGTAGTCGGCTGCCGCTAGCTCGCGGGCAAAGGCCCCTGCCAAGTCGCGGGTGCGCGAGTATAGGTGGGGTTGGAAGACAGCGACCACTCGGCGACCGCTCTGTCGCGCAGCGGCCAAGGTTACCGCTAACTCAGCCGGATGATGGGCATAGTCGTCCACGACCAGCACGCCAGCGAATTCGCCCTTGCGCTGAAAGCGCCGGTCGGCTCCGCCAAACTGCTCCAAAGCGTCGGCGATCACAGCGAACTCCACCTGTAGCGCACAAGTCAGCGCGGCGGCTCCAGCGGCATTGCGGACATTGTGTACGCCGTGAACCTGCAATTCGATCTCACCTAGCTTTTGCCCGTCGAAACACAGGGCAAACCGGCTGCCCCAAGCCCGCTCTTCGAGCTCGGCGATCCGGTAGTCGTTGTCGTCGGCCATGCCATAGGTCTGATGGGGACGCTGCAAGTCGGCCAGCACCCGCTCTCCGACCAGCCCATCCCCGGCCAGCACACTGCAACCGCAAAAGGGCAGGCGCGCGAGAAATTGGCCGAAAGCCCGTTCAAGAGCCTCCAAGCTCCCGTAGTAATCGAGGTGTTCGGCGTCTATACTTGTCACGAGGGCCAAGCTCGGATACAGGTGCAAGAAGCCGCCAGCAAACTCGTCGGCCTCCACTACAAAGACCTCGCCACTTCCCACCTCGGCCTGCGGTCGCCCGTTGATCCAGCCCCCGATTAAGACCTGGGGATCGAGGCCAGCGCGGCGCAAGATCGCCGCTGCCATCGAAGCAGTCGTCGTCTTACCGTGAGTACCGGCTACGGCGAGGGTCAATGGTGCGCGAGACAATTCCCCCAGCACCTCGGCCCGGCTCGCCGTGGGAATGCCCTCGTGCGCGGCAGCCTGCCGCTCGGGATTGTCAGCCGGTACGGCGGCCGAATACACCACTAGATCCACGCCTTGGACAAGCTGGCCGTCGTGCCCCACTGAGACGGCGAATCCCTCTTGGCGCAGCAGCGCAACACTAGGCGAGTCGGCTTGGTCCGAACCGCTTACCACGCAGCCTTTGGCGGCGAGTAGCCGGGCCAAGCCCTCCATGCCCGCTCCACCGATGCCGACGAGGTGCACGCGGCGATATTGGTCAAAAAGGGTCTTCATCATTGCCAACGCACCAAACCCTCTTGATGTCCTGGTGCCGTGCGGGCGACCCCCAGCAAGATGCCCACCCCCGCCATGTTCCCCATCAACGACGAGCCTCCATAGCTGACAAAGGGCAGCGGCAAGCCGGTGGTGGGTAGTACCCCCACGACCACGCCAATGTTGAGCAGGGCGTATATCGAGATCATCGCCGTAATGCCGATGGCAACCAAAAAGCCGTACGTATCACCAGCACGGGTCCCAATGCGCACTCCGTAAAACGAGAAAGCCACGAAAAGTCCCAAGACGGCCAAGGTACCCACAAGTCCCATTTCCTCGCCGATGACCGAGAAGACAAAATCCGTGTGTGGCTCTGGTAGGTACTGCTCTTTTTGCATGCTGTTGCCCAAACCCACTCCCAAAAGGCCGCCATTGCCCATGCCGTAGAGCGACTGTAAAACTTGATAGGAGCCAGCCGGGTCGCGCTGTGGGTCGATAAAGCTGACTAAGCGCCTCATCTGATAGCTCGAATGCATCAGGGAAAACCCAATACCCAACAGCGCGAGCAACCCAGCCCCAGCCAAGTGATACAAGCGCATTCCACCGACCCACAGCATGATTAAGGCAATCAACCCCAGCGCAATAGCCGTCCCCAAGTCGGGCTGCAATACGA
>VXZF01000139.1:0-5323 GCA_009845645.1 Gemmatimonadota bacterium
GCATAGATGCACTCATAGGCGGTCTCCCAAGTCATCGCACCATGCTGGAGGTCGAGGACGATCCAATCCCAGCCCATCAGCCCCAAGTAGCGGGAAATCGCCGGTTGGGGAATGGTCTGCCAAATGCCTATATCCATGGCCTAGAGGCCGATCTGTTCGGCGGGCGCGTTGGGCATTCCCGGATGCGAGCCGCCGGCGTTCTTAGAGAGGTTGCCACCGTCTAGAGGCAGCATCGCGCCGGTGATCCAAGCCGAGGCGTCCGAGGCGAGGAAAATCGCCGCGCCCTTGATGTCGTTGGAGTCGCCGAGGCGGCCCATAGGGAGGCCGCGCAAATAGGTTTCACCCAGCCCGGGGTCCGCGGCGATGCGCTCCTTTAGGTCCGCATTCATTAACTGAGCGCAGACAATGGCGTTGACGCGCACGCCCTTGGCGGCCCACTCCGTGCTCAACTCGCGGGTCATCTGCGCGGCTGCACCCATACCCATGCTGTACGAAAGGTGACTGCGGCCAAGGGCGTTGATGCCGGCGATCGACACGAGGTTGATGATGCTGCCGCCATTGCCCGAGGCCATCATGCGACGGCCGGCCTCTTGGCAACAGACCAAGCGGCCAACGACGAGATTTTGCAGGGTAAACTCGACCTCCTCGGGCGTCAGGTCGAGCGGCGTATTGCGCCGCGCATTGCCGGCCACATTGCCCACGATGTCGATGCGACCGTATTCTGCGTCTATTAACTCAAACATGGTGCAAATCTGATCGGGTTGGGACACGTCGCACGTCACCGGGAGGACGCGGCGGCCCAAGGCTTCCAGTTCTCGGGCCGCCGTGGCCAAACCGTCGGCATTGATGTCGGCCAAGACGAGATCGGCTCCCGCTTCGGCAAAGCCGATAGCCATGGCTTTGCCGAGGCCGCTAGCCGCACCAGAGACCAAGGCGACGCGATTGGACAGATCGAAAAGCGGATGGGACATGACAGCCTCCTGATTTTATTGGGGTTCAGAACATAGGGGCGCGGCGAGCAGCGGCCAAGCCCTGCCGCGCTTGCGGCGATTCGTTCGCCCGCTCTATATTTGCTGCCGAATTTTGAATCCACCGGAGCCGACATGACCACTGCCATAGACGGCTGGATACGCCAGTCGCAAGAGAAAATTTTAAGCGGCGCGGGCGTCACCTTGCAGGATTTAGACGCACTGCGCGATCTACAAAACGGCGGGCAGCAGCACCTCCTCTACATCTGGGCCGAACAAGACCGCATCGATTCGGGCGTCATCGCGTGGAACTACTTCGGCCCCTTTGATAGTGAATTCCGCTTCGACCCCAAAAACGAATGTCCGTATGCCAGCGCGGCCGCGGCCATGGCCGACGGGTGGCGGGTGGTGTCTTTTCCGGGAGTAGAATACCCACTGGAAAATGCCCATAACCAACTCGGTTTTGAGTTTATCCTAGAGCGCTATTTCCAGCCCGGCGAGGGGTTGAATCACACGCCGCACGGCCAGCGCCAATAAACGGAGGAGCCATGGAGGCCAACTGGAAAGAACTAAAAAAGGAATTCTTCGACACCGGCTACGTCGTACTCGACGGCTGGATCGAGCCCGAGTTGGTGGAGCGGACCAAACAGGACGCCCACCAGTGCGGGGGCATCGACATCTTCGAGTGCGAGAGCGTCGGCGATTTGCTCTGCCATGCCCAAGTCGTTGAATTCATCGCCTTCTTGCTGGAGACGCCGGAGGTGGCCATCAGCCCCTACCGCTTCTGGAATCACCTTACGCAAGGTGGGCAAAGCGATGGTGGCGGCTGGCACGTGGACGACACCTATATGGCCGACCGGCCGCTGACCGAGATCTTGTGCATGTACTACCCGCAGGACGTGGAGGAAGACATGGGGCCGACCATGCTGTTGCCCGGCAGCCATCGACGGCTCTACACGCCGCCGCAGACCGCTAAGCTGGGCTGGATCCGCGGGCAGCAGAAAGTGGTCGTCAAGGCCGGTGCCCTCGCCGTGACCTTCCCCTCGATTCTCCACGCCCGCGCCGCGCACTTGTCCGCCAAGCCGCGCTCCATGATCAAATACGGCTACGAAGTGGCCGATCCCCAATACGGCTACTACCTGACCGAGCAAGCCTACCGCAACTTCCGCCGCACTGAGCTAGGCTGCTCGCTGACACAGTTGGCCGAGGTCAAGGACAAGGACGACGCGCTGTGGAATTCCTACTGGAAATCGCATCCGAGCTATACTTTCCAAGACTTCAAGCACCAAATCGGCGTAGTCGGGCGGCGGCTGCGCAAGCACCTCGACCACGAACAAGTTAGCTAACGACGAGGAGAGATTCGATGGTACACAAAATCCACAAAATCGCGATCGTAACCGACGACATCGAAGGAGCGGTAAAGTTCTACACACAGAAACTAGGGCTGACCGTGGTAGAGCGCTTTCACAACGAGGACGACGAGGACTATGTCTTCCTCGACGCCGGCGGCATCACTCTGGAGCTCATGCCGCAAAAGAGCATGGGGCTTCCTCCGAGCTTCCACCACATCTCCTTTAAGGTCGATAGCGTGGAAGACAGCGCACAGGAGTTGAAGGACAAGGGCGTCACCATCACCAAAGAGCCTTTCGATGTCGGTGGGGGCACCGGCATCACCCTAGGTTTTTTCGAGGGGCCGAACCAACTGAATCTGCAACTATTTCACCGCGAGAAATGAGGCCGTCATGCGCATAGCCAGAGCCGACCGTGCAGACATGAAGGAACTGAGCGACGTCCACGGCGGCGCCGGGACGATCCTCTTCAACCGCCTGTGGGAACGCGACGATTTCGAGTCGCCCTTCGCCTTTGTCCACTGTGCGATCCTCCTACCCGGCAGCGGGATTGGCTACCACCGCCACGACGATAGCGAGGAGATTTTCATCGCCGTTGACAACGCCTCGCAGTTCACCCACAACGGGCGCACGGCCGTCGTCGAGGGCGGAGCCGCAGTGCCGCTGCGCTCGGGCGAGATCCACGCCATCTACAACCACACCGACCGCGAGACGCGCTGGTTCAACGTCCACTGCGTGGTTCCCGGAGGCGACCCCAAATCGACCGATCTGGGCGACGACCGGGTCGGTGCTGAATTGGAATCCACCGACCGCCTGCCAGTGGGGCGGCTGGATCGCGGTGCACTGAAATACGGTCAGGCGCACGGCGGCAAGGGCGAAGTCGGCGGTCGACTTATCTGGGGGCCGGAGGACTTCCGCAGCAATTTTTACTGTTTGGTCCACTGTCTGTTGCCGCCGGATACATCGCTCGGCTACCACCGCCACGAAGGCGTCGAAGAGGTCTATATCATCACCGAAGGCAGTGGGCGGATGACAGTAGATGATGAGACGCAGGAGGTCGCGCAGTGGGATGCGATTCCCAGTCGGCTGGGAGGCAGCCACGGTCTCTATAACCACACGCAAGAAAATCTCGAATTACTGGTCGTCGCCGTCTGCGCCGAGAAGGGGCAGTTCGACTCAACGGACCTCGGCGACGATCTAAGCCAACGCTAACAGAAAGGACCATTCCTATGGCATCCGTGAAAATCACCTTTATCGGCCACGCTTCTTTCCGCTTCGAGTCCGACAAGGGCTCAGTCACCTACTTCGACGCTTGGCTCGACGACAATCCCACCGCCAAGATGAAGCTCAGCCAAGTGAGAAAAGCCGATATCGTCATCGCCACCCACGGTCACAGCGACCACATCGGCGACTCCTACGAGATCTGCAAGCGCACCAAGGCCAAGTTCGTCGGCAACTACGAGCTTTGCTCGGTCGCCGAAGCCGTGCATGGGCTCAAGATGGGTTCGCGGTCGCTGTCGCTAAATCCCGGCGGCGGGACCAAGGTCAAGGACGCCACGATCACCATGGTGCAGGCCCATCACTCGCAGTCGCTATCGCCACACGTCATCGGCGGCGAGTTGCCGGAGGGCCTGCTCTTCCACCCCGACAGTGCGGTCAACGGTTTCATCGTTGCCTACGACAACGGCATCTCCATCTACGACACCTCCGACACCTGTCTATTCAGCGATATGCAGCTCATCGGCCAGATGTACGGACCGCAGATCGCGATTATGCCAGTGGGCGGGCAGTACACCATGGGGATTCGCGAGGCAGCGCGGGCGGCGAGTCTGATTCGCCCCGACATCGTCATTCCCTGCCACTACGGGCCGATTATGAATCAGCCGGCCGACATCGGCGCATTGAGCGAAGCGGTACAATTCCTCTCGCCTAATACAAAGGTGGTAGAGATGCAGCCTGGGCAAACGCTGACCTATACGGCAAGCAGCCATCGGGTCGGGGGCCGCAAGTAGCAACCGCAATGACATCTGCAAACATGCTGAGGGCCGTCCACTATCAGGACGTGGATCCCGGCACTCAGTGGATCAAGGACGCCGCCGTCGCCATCGATTCCGACGGACCGCTCGATGCAGACCGCACCCTCACTCCGAACGTGGTCAAAATGGACGGCGGATACCGCATGTACTATCACGGCCTCGGGCCGGAGCGTCCAAACGCGGCTTCAAAGGGGTACATCCTCAGTGCCTTCTCCACCGATGCCGAGCACTGGGAGAAGGAGCCGGGCGTCAGAATGGATGCGGGCGGAGAGGGCGCCGAGCACTACATCTGGAGCCCGGACGTCATTCCGCTAGCGGATGGCCGCTACCGCATGTATTACGAGGGGAAGACCGAGCAGGGGGACGGCCAAGTCAAGGCCACAATTGTCAGTGCTGTTTCCGCCGACGGTCTGGCCTGGGAACGAGAGCCAGGCCTGCGCCTAGCCGGCGCAAGCGTCTCCTATCTGGCACCTCGCTGTCTTCACCTCGACCCGGCCGCAAGAGAGGGCGGGCCCCGCTTTCGCCTCTACGCCAGTGCCTATCCCTATCCGGATGTTTCGCGGCCAGGCGCTTTCAGCAACAGAAAGATCGTCAGCGCTGTGTCAGAAGATGGTCTAGTGTTCCAGTTAGAGCCTGGCATTCGCATACCCCAAGACCGAGCGCTCGAAAGCTATGCCGTCTATGCCCCGGAGGTTTTGCGCCTAGGCGAGGGCGGCTTTCGGATGTACTACGCAGGCTGGACGTCGGCTCCGGAGGTCCCCCGTGGATCAAAGTATCACGGCAGAATCTTCAGCGCATTTTCCGCGGACGGTCTGCAGTGGGTCAAGGATCCGGGAATCTGCATTGACAACGGTGGACCATGGGACGCAGCCAAGGCCTCCGAGCCGTGTGTGATTGACCTCGCCGACGGACGCTTCCGCATGTTCTACGAAGCCTGCGATCTCGACGGACGCTGGCGCATTGCCAGCGC
>VXZF01000139.1:5423-10960 GCA_009845645.1 Gemmatimonadota bacterium
ACCCATAGCCAAAGGAGTACCACCATGTCGGGCACTGAAGCCCCTATCGGACCCAACGATGCGATTAAAGTCACCAAGATCGAGACGTTCGTTCTCAAAAACTCCTGGGTCTTCGTCAAGATCTCGACGGACGCGGGCATCACTGGTTGGGGCGAGATGCTCAAGGATGACGCCAGGGCCTGTGCTGCCGGCGCTCTCGAAGTCGCCGACTACCTAGTGGGCCAAGATCCCCGCCCAGTCACTCACCATTGGCAGGCCATCCATCGCGGTGCCTTCTATCGCGGCGGCCCAATCAAAACCGCCATCTCCTCCGGCATTGACATGGCCCTTTGGGATATCACCGGCAAATGCTATGGCGTTCCCGTGTACAAGCTGCTCGGCGGCCCCACGCGCGAGCGGATTCGGGTTTACGGCGAAGTGAGCGAGAAGACCGGCGTCAACGCCATGAAGGTGGGGCCGGGCACATCGCGTTCCCCCTTCAAATACATCGAAGGGCAAAAATTCGTCGATGAGATCGTCGAGCGCTTCAAAGCGCTGCGCGAACAACACGGCTCCGGCGTCGATATCGGTGTTGACTTTCACGGCGCAGTGCAGCCCCCTACCGCCCTGCTGCTCGTCAAGGCGCTCGAACCGTATCATCCTTGGTTCTACGAGGAAATTGTCCAGGCCCTCAACATCGACGTCATGGCCGAAATCGCCGCAAAGACCCACATCCCCATTGCCACCGGCGAGCGCATATTTACCAAGTGGGGGTTCAAAGAAATTCTCGAAAAACGCGCCGCCCACATCCTCCAGCCGGACGTTTGCTATGCCGGCGGCATCACCGAATTGAAGATCATCGCCGGCATGGCCGAGGCCTACTACTCGCCTCTGGCCCCACACAATCCCCAAGGTCCCTGCTCGCTTGCCGCAAGTCTGCAAGTCGCCGCTTCCATCCCCAACTTTCTCATCCAAGAGCGCGGCGACAACGAATACGCAGACCTGCTCGCCAAACCCTTGCCACCAGTCGCCAACGGCCACCGACCCCTGCCCACAGATCCCGGCCTCGGCATCACCATCGACGAAGACAAGCTCATGGACCAAGTCGGCGAACCGAGTCCCTATCGCGTTCGCCTTGATCCCGACGATGGGTCGGTCGTGGACTGGTAGGTTTACCCAATCTTCACCGTCCGCTGCCCCTTCCCAGCCCTCAACACAGCCGTCGCAATCTCCAAGGCAGCGATCCCATCTTCCCCCGTCACCAAGGGCTGTTCGCCATTGGCAAAGCACTTGACCACGTGTTTGTCCTGAGCGGCGAACATGTCCTTGAGCGGATAGGAGTACACCCGCTCGCGGCCCTCGCCCATTTTGAGCGTAAAGGCACCGCTTTTTTCCGGATTGAAGCGCGCCGGAGCCTTTTGCGCGGTCATGCCAAATTGCAGGGTACCAGCCGGGCCAATCACGTCGTTGAGGCCCGCCACAGGCGCACCGGCGGCCACGCCCCACGACCAGATCAAGGAGTGCTGGTCGCCGCTGGCAAAGTTGATGATGACACTCGCGGTGTCAGCGCCGACGCTGGTGGGGTCAAATTGCAGGGAAGAGGCTTGCGCCGAAGCGGCTGGGCCGAAAATCTGCAAGGCGAAATCGTAGTTGTGCACGGCACCGTCCATCAGTGGACCGCCGCCTTTGTTCTCATCGCGGAACCACGGCCGGCCCGGGCGGCCTCCCGCAGCAAAGCGCCAGATGACCGGCGAGCCGACGGCACCGGATTGGACGATGTCCTTGAGCTTGCCCCACTGCGCGTCAAAGCGGCGCACAAAGCCAATGGTCAGCCGCACATCGGCTTGGCGGCAAGCATTCGCCATGCGTCGCGCATCAGCCACCTTCAGCGCCATGGGCTTCTCGCAGAACACGTGCTTGCCGGCTTTGGCTGCGGCGATGACCGGGGCGGGGTGCTGGAAGGTGGGAGTGCAGACCCATACCGCGTCAATCTCGGACAGATCGAGTACCTCTCTGAAGTCCGCGGAGTGGTGTTCGGCTCCGAAGTCGCGGGCGAACGCTTCAGCCGCGTCGGCGACGACATCCGCAGCCGCGACAATGCGCGCACCCCGGATCCGGGATAGGCAACTGGCGTGATGGCGGGCAATGCCGCCGCAGCCGATAAAACCGATATTCAGCATGATCTTCTCCTGTTGGCAAGTAGGTGGTTGCGAGAGCAACAGTAATGTGTCTAGCGCGGCATCTGTCAAGGGACTGCCCGGAATCCAAAAGCGGCAACTCGTTGTCAAACAAAATGTTACAACACCTATCAACGCTCGGCTTACCTTGACTTTTCCCTAGCCCAAGTATAGCTTTTTTAATTCTTTTCTCTAAAGGAAAGGTAAGAAAAAGGTCGTGCAGACCTCATTTCGCATACTAGTTGCACTGGCGTCGTTGGTCTTGGCCGCTCCCGCGCTCCGCGCACAACCTTTCATGGAGCCAGGCGAGTTGCGCCGAGGCATGAGCGGCTTTGGGCTGACGACCTTCCAAGGCACACAGATCGACACCTTCCAAGTCGAAATTTTGGGGGTACTAAAAGGGGCCTTGGGGCCGCGCATGGACATGATCCTCGCCCGGCTCTCCGGCGGCCCGTTGACTCACACGGGCCTAATAAGGGGCATGAGTGGCAGCCCGGTGTACATCGACGGGCGGCTCATCGGAGCCATCGCTTATGGCTGGTACTTTTCCAAGGATCCCATCGGTGGCATCACCCCCATCGCCCACATGCTCGACATCGCCACGCGCGAACACCCCACGCCAAACCAGTACGGAAAAGTCTTAGAACTAGATGAAGAGACCACCCGTTTGCTCGGCGGCGAGGGCGTCAGCACGCTAGCCCCGCTGGGGATGCCCATAGCACTTGCTGGCTTCAGTCCGAGGGGGCGGCAAGTGTTGCGCGACGCGCTCGATGCGCCGGGCATCCAGCTTTTGGATAGTCCAACAGGGCAGGTGCAGTCCGACCAGGAGGTATCCATCGCGCCTGGAGCCTCGCTGGCCGTGCAGCTAATCCGCGGCGATTACAGCGCCGCGGCGATCGGCACCCTTACCTGGGTCGGCGACGGGCGTTTCGTCGGCTTTGGGCATCCAATGTTTTTGCTGGGAGCCACCAATCTGCCTGCCACCGGGGCCTATATCCACCAAGTCATTCCCATTCAGACCGCCTCCTTCAAGCTGGGGACGCCGACCAACACAGTGGGAGCAGTGCGCCAAGACCGCCTGCCCGCGATCGCCGGGACGCTGGGCGAAGCGCCGGACATGCTGCCAGTGCGGGTCGCCCTGCGGTCGGCGGCTGGCGACCACGCCTTCCGCTGCGAGGTGCTACGCCACCCCGAACTGAGCGCGTCCTTGGTCCGCTCGGTTTTGTTTAACTCTCTCGAAACAACTGAAAAGCTCTTTGGCGACGCCACGCTGAGGGTGCGCAGCCACATTGCCCTAGCCGATGGCCGCACGGTTGAGCGCAAGCAAGTGTACAGCAGTGGAATCGCGCCACTTAGCGCCGTGATAGACGCAGTGCAGCCAGTCGGCGTGTTGCTCAACAACCCCTTCGCAGGCCTCACCTTAGACTCGCTGCACTTTGAGTTGGAAATCGGCGAAACTCTAACCCAAGCCCGCATCACGGGCCTGCGGCTATCGCCGCCCGAACCCAAGGCTGGGCAGCGGGTCTCGCTGCAGGCGACGTTGCAACCGTATAGCGCCGAGCCGGTTACAGAGCACTTGGAACTGGATTTGCCCGCACATCTCGAACCCGGCCCCTTCGTCGTGCGCGTCGGCAGCGGTGCGGCGAGCACACGTTGGGAAGCGGCGCGCCAGCCCGATGCGTTTGTGCCGCGCAATACCGCCGACTTGCTCGCATTGCTCGAGCGCACGGGTGCCGCCGACGAACTGGTCGTCGAGGTCTTTCGCGCGGAGCCGGGCTTTACGGTGAACGGGCGCGAGTTGCCCGGGCTGCCGCCCTCGGCGTTGGCCGTGCTAGGCGCGGACCGCTCGGCTGGGCATCTGGGGCCGGTCCAAGGCGAGGTCGTCCTCCGCCGCACCCTAACCACCGACTATGTCCTCTCCGGCGAGCAAAGCCTCGACATGACCTTGAGAAAGCCCTGATCTAATGATACTTACAACCCGAGCTCTGTTTTTGTTTTTCTTGCTACTGTCGGCAACGAGCGCAACCGAAGCGGGGCGCGCCAAGGCTTGGCAACAGCACGCGTACGACGACTTCGCCGAAGGCGAAAGCGAAGGCATCTCCATTGCCGCGGACGGCGCGTTGGAGCTAGCGCCCGAGCTTGTCGAACTGGCATCATTAGAAGCCGAGCGCGTCTGGTCCATGACACCCAACCCCAAGGGGGGACTCTACGTGGGCACCGGCGACTCGGGTCGACTCTTTGCCATAGATGACGAGGGGGAAGCCGAGTTGCTGTTCGATTCGCCCGAACTCGTCCTCCACGCCCTGATCGTCGGCCCCGACGGACGGCTCTACGCTGGGTCGGCCCCCGACGGCCTAATCTACGCGCTCGATGGCAAAGGACCGGCGGAAACCTTGGTCCAGACCGGCAGCCGCTACGTGTGGGACTTCGCCTTAGTCGATGGTCAACTCTACGCGGCCACGGGCGAACCCGGCCGAGTGCTCAAAATCGCCAAAGATGGGTCGCACGAAGTCTTCTTTGCGCCGGAAGATCGCCACGTTATAACCCTCCTCGCCCACAACGACCGCTTGTACGCTGGCACGTCCGGCAAGGGCCGCATCTACGAGATTGACGGCGAAGGTCGCGGGCGGCTGCTCTTTGAAAGCGAGCAAGAAGAAATTCACAACCTAGTGGTAGGGGTCAGCGGAGAGATTTTCGCCAGTGCGATTCCCAAGCCGAGCAAGGGCGAAAATTCCAACAAGGTCCCAGCGGCCGTGTACCGCGTCGGAGCAGAGGGAGCAGTCTATCCCATCTGGGAAGACACCGAAGCCAAGCTCGTCAATCTCGTTGCAGCCGGCGAGTACCTGCTACTCAGCGCCTCCGACCCAGCGCGGCTTTTGCGCCTCAGCGCCGATGGCCGCCGTGCATTGGTCGTGCAGTTCGAGAGCCTCGTCCCCAGCCGCCTCTTGTTCGGGCCAGATGGCGCGCTACTCTTGGGCGGGGCGCAAAACGCCGTCGTCTCCATCCTACCCGAGCAGGGTCGCCGCAAGGGGCACTTTGAATCAGCGGTCGAGGACTTTGCCATCCACGCGCGATGGGGCGCGCTCGAATGGCGCGGCACTCAACCCTCAGACACCCGCATAACCGTGCAGACGCGCACCGGCAATAGCGAAGAGCCGGATAAAACCTGGAGCGCGTGGTCCGAGCCGCTGACCGAGAGCGGCCAAACCATCACCAGCCCCCCTGCTCGCTTTATTCAGTACCGGGTCGAGATGGAATCCACGCGCGACGGGGCCACGCCCCGGCTCAGCTCGATCGAAATCCGCGGCGTCCAAGTCAACCTCAAACCCCGCATCACCGAGCTGCAAACCTTTCCCTTCCGGCCGCAACAATCCGGCAACG
>VXZF01000101.1 GCA_009845645.1 Gemmatimonadota bacterium
GCGCGTTGCAGGGCCAAGTCGATGATCAGCCTGCGGGTCGTGCTCTCGTCCCAGTCATGGGTGTCCGGGACCGCCTCATTCTCCGCCTTGATGGCGGCGAGCTGTCCACGCAAAGCCTCCAACTCGTCTTCGACTTCCTTGCGTGCGTCGTCGGTTTCGTCCAGTTGGCTCTTGAGTGCGTCCAGTTCCTCAACGCTGGCCGGTGCGGCGTCCGGATCCAGTGTGGGGACAAGGGACTCATCGAACATCTTCCCTTGAAGGTCTTCCGCCCCTTTCCGCAGATAGGTGCGGCCCGCCCAGTAGAGAACGTGCGCCAGTTCCCGCACCACGTTCAGCGCGTGTTCGGCTGTGGGCGTCTTGTTGCCATGCACCGCCACGTTGCCCGCGTGCCGGATGAACTCCGCCTTCTGCCACACCACCTCAGGTACTACCTCACGGAAGGCGGGATCGGTGAGGTAGCTGTCTAGGTTGGTGACCTTCGGTGGGCTCAGGGTCTTTTCGACCTTGAAGACACGTTTGACCAAGCGCTCCAGCGCATGCCTTGCATGGAAGCAGGAAGCCCGCGGGTCGCCGTAAACGTGGTGCTCCGCATAGCTTGCGCTCTCCGCCGCGTGGGGGAACTCCTGCTTCAGGAACGCGAAGTTGGCGGAGACATTCATTGGCAGATCAGAGATCTCCCCTGAAGGCGCGGGATTGCAGGGAGGCGAAGAGGGTGTCGAGTTCGGCGAGGTGGTTTCGCAGGCGGGCTTTCTGCTGCTCGATGGATTCAACAACAACAGCAAAGCGACTTTGGAGTCCGATTGGAGGCACCACCACCTCCACAGACGACAGAGCCTTTTGATCAATTGTCGTCATTGTTGCGGTCTTCGATTTCAACTTCAGCAATGCGCGCATCGGTACTGATCGAAGTTGAAGATTAAGGAACATTGGGTTGACGATATCCATCCTCGGCGAAACCCGTATGAGGTGGCACTCAAAGAGTGCTTCTTCCCGCTCGCCCAAGAAGACGTTGTTGTATGCAATGCCGTCCAGCTTCAACGATGACCTACAAAACAAGAGATCTCCTGGAAGAAGGCCATATTTCTCGATTTCGGTCTGACTGGCCTGAAGGCGTCGGGATTCGGATAGGTCGATACGGTTTCCCCGGAACAGTTCCTCTACCCACACAACCGGCAAGCCAGATTCGAGGCTCTCGGAATACTCGGGGTTCCTTCGGAAGACCCCATTGTTGGGTTTCCTGACGGCTAAGTCACCAAGCGATTTCACCTCCCATCCCATAGGGTTGGCGACAGGGTCGCCAAACACGTCGAGGAAGGTGGATTGGAGGAGCATGTCGAGTTGGGCGAGGGTCTCTCGGCGCTTGGCCCGCAAGGCTTCCGCCGCATCCAGAATCCTCGCAATCCGCTCCTGCTCGGCAAGCGGCGGGAGAGGAACTCGGAAAGAAGCAAGCTGCTTGGGGCTTAGACGAGGAAGGTTTGCGCCGGTGCAGCGGCTCGTCGCTAGGTTGACACTGCCCGGAGTCCGTAAGAAGTAAAACAGATAATCGCGAGACATTCCTGACTTAGGCAGGATCGGAATAATGTCCGTGCTACATACACCCGAAAACGCTGGCCTAGCGATCTTCCGAAGATACGGTCGGAGCCTGCCGAATAGGAGGTGGCGATCGGAAAACTGGAACTTGTTGCTTTTGGGTCCGGCTGAGCCGATGGTCTGAGCGCAGTTGATTGCGCCATCGCCGTCGAGATGTTCGAGGCCGAGGTACGGGGTCGCCGGTTCCGCGTCCGCAGGATGAATCGACTGACGATCTAGAATCGCAACGGAATCCAATGCACCGGTCGGCCATTTCATCGCAGCAACACTTCCAACTCGGTACGTCCCTTCGCGATTTCCACCTCCAGTGCAGCGAGCCGCTCCAAGATTATCTTCGGCGGATCGATCTTGACCGCCTCGTATTCCACCTCCTTGTAGCGGTTGATGGTGAGGTCGTAGTCGTTGCTTACGATTTCGGCCTTGGACACCAAGAAGCTCGGAGCCGTCCGCGCCCGCTTGCGCTCCGCTTTGCGGTTCCGCCAGCGGGCAAGAATATCGGCAAGGTCGCTGTTGTCCGGCTGTGGTGTGCGCTTGTCGTCCAGCGAGTAACCGTCCGCCTGCATGTCGTAGAACCAGACATCGTCCGTGCCGCCCGAATTCGTCTTGGTGAAGATCAGGATGGCGGTGGAGACGCTGGCGTAGGGCTTGAAGACGCCAGAGGGCATGGAGACGATGGCTTCGAGATTCTGTTCCTCAACCAGTATCCTGCGCAGGGTCTTGTGTGCCTTGCTCGACCCGAACACTACGCCATCGGGAACAATGACGGCAGCGCGGCCACCAGTCTGGAGCAGGCGCAGGAACAGGGCAAGGAACAGCAGCTCAGTCTTTTTGGTCTTGACGACCTGCTGTAAGTCCTTGGCGGTGGACTCGTAGTCCAGACTGCCAGCAAACGGCGGATTGGCGAGGACGAGCGAGTACCGCTCGGCATCGTTTCCCGCTACGGTTAGGTCCATCTGGGCTAGCGAGTCCCGGTAGCGAATGTCGGGATTCTCAATGCCGTGCAGCCGCATGTTCATGCTGCCGATACGCAGCATGGTGTTGTCGAAGTCATAGCCGTGGAAAGTGCCCTCGTTGAACCGACGACGGGCCTCGTCAGTCTTGTAGATTTGGTCACCGTGGTGCTCGACGAGATATTCGGAAGCCGCAACGAGGAAGCCACCGGTACCGCAAGCTGGATCGCAGATCACGTCATCCGGCGTGGGTGCAGTCATGTCCACCATCAGCTTTATGATGTGGCGCGGTGTGCGGAACTGACCGTTCTGCCCAGCAGAAGCTATCTTGCCGAGCATGTATTCGTACAGATCACCCTTGGTGTCGCGGTCGGCCATGTCGATGGCGTCGAGCTGGTCAACCACGTTGGCCAGCACCCGAGCCGTGGGCATCATGAACAAGGCGTCCTGCATGTGATGGGAGTAGGTGGAACCCTCCGCAGAATCCCCCGTGTGACCCAAGGATTTGATGAAGGGGAACACCCTGTCGCGCACCGCCTCGAACATCTGCTCCGGCGCAAGCTCCTTGAAACGCGACCAACGTAGACCGTCCTGGTCCCCGGCGAACACCGGCTCATCAATTGGCCTGCTGAGACGGGCAGCCTTACGCTCCTTGCGGGTGTGTAGCTCGTCCAGTTCCTTGATGAACAGCAGGTAGGTGAGCTGCTCGATCACGGATAGCGGGTTCGAAATGCCGCCGGACCACATGGTGTCCCAGATTCGGTCGATTTTGGACTTCAGCTCACCGGTGATCATAATCTCATCGCGTCCTTCTCCATCAAGTCTTTGAACCCAAGGGGCATTGAAGTGCAGTCGCTCCAAGAACCTCTTGTGATCCGTTCGTCGCTAGTAGCGACAACTGCGTATGCAAGCGTCGGGTGCTCGGTTGGTCCACTCGCCTCCAATGCTGTCGTCCTTGTGAGCAGGCCACGAGAGCGGGGTGCCCAAAAGCCCGTCGACGCCTTTGCTACTGCTCCTTGCATCCGACGGCCTCGTGCACCCTGCTAGGGAAGGATACCTTCCTGTGAATTGAATGTGCGCGTCCAAAACAGCCTATATCTCAACAGCAATCTAGCCCTCATCCGACGGTCGATTAGTGTCGTCAAACTGGGTTGGCTGGGGCTCCACAATCAATGCAGGCTGCGCTCGTTCCGCGGAGCTTTCAACTGCGCTAAGGTCTGCATTTGTGTTCGTACCAGCTAATGCGACCCTGTTCGCCACCTCAACTCTATGTCTTGCCTCTTCTTCAGATTGAGGAACGGGACGTCCATGTTCGTCTACTAGGCCGTCTGGCTCCGGTAGAGGTTTCCGGTGTTGCAAGGCCGAGAGCCCGCGTTCCAACACGGCCAATTGCTCGTTCGGGCGCAGTCCTCCTAGGTGAATTGAGACCTTCGTTGATGTATTGCCATCTCTGTAAGACATAGTGATTGGGGGTTTTGGAGCATCGTCGAGATGGCGTTGCGACCGGAGCCACAGCCAAACGACTGCACAAAAAAGTACTGCGGCAAATGCAAGCGGGACGCAATAGTCGATACCATCTCGAATGAACGAGAAGGTACTGAAGAGACACAGGGCGAGAACTCCGACTAGGGACAATAGCACTACATGACTCCCGGTAGGGGCAATCCTGATTGATGCCTTCATTCTAGATAGCAGTTTGAACACGTGGTCGCACCTCTTTCGCGTTCACCTAGGCTATGGAAATAGTACCGTCTTCATGTCTCGCTGGAGCAAAGTAAGGCAAGTTGTCGTAAATCCATGTGTTTCTTCGGCTAAACAGTCGAACTGCTTTGACGACCTCGTCACCGAAGTAGATGATTGTGTCATCGCTTATGAAACAGTGATTCAAATCGAAGTTCGTAGATGCAACGTGGAGTTGGCACTGATCGAACCTGCAGTTATGGAAGCTAAAGCCGTCTAGGGTTACGGTCTTCCGATTGAACCATACGTCTCGCACATCGGGACGGTGGCCCAATGCCGCTAGCAACTCAGCCCCACTGGTCTGGTGTTCTTCAGCCATAACTCCTATCACTCCCAACGTTCACAAGCATCAGCAATCGATTCCCTTTCAGCAAAAGCGGGCGTCATCCCACATCACACGGAGTGAGAGCGTATGCCAAGGCGGCGGCACGTGCAATGGGCGCCGTTCGCTACTGGTACGGCACGGAAGCGGTGGAGTTGGTGAGCACCGCGGCCACTGGTAGACGCTGGGTAGGAGCGTGGAAAACACAGGCTTGAATTAACCGCACCAGTCGGACGTTCCGCCTTAGAGCTGGCAGTGCGTAGACGCGACATGCCACCCTTTGTAGCTGGGGACCGATCAGGGAATCCCCGATGGACAAAGCCGTCACGACCTCACCGTTGTCCGGTACCCCCCAGTCCTTTCCTCCCCGTCCGCCCCTGATTAACCCTGTTCAATCGTACAGCATCTATGTTACTGTATTGCCATTGACGATCACAGTCGGCACGGTAGAACTGCCGACTGCACTGGGCACCAATCGGGCAAGGAAGGCCGAAAGGAACACCTCGGGCCAAACCAAGAAAAGTAAGAATCAGAGGTAACGCACTTGAAACACTCCGAACTACTTAATCAGTTCCGTGAAGAGCTTGTGAGACTAAGTCAGGAAGTAGAAATGTCCGCGGCGATGGGCCACTACGACATTAATAGGATCTGCGAGGACGTCTTCTGCAGTGTCTTCAAGGCGCTTTACGGCTTTGAGAATCTAAGGAACATCAACGAGAGTGACAAGAAGAACTACCCTGGGATTGATCTGGCAGATGATGAAGCCAGCGTGGCCATCCAAGTCACATCCGACAAGACGCTGAAAAAAGTGAAGGACTCACTCAAGACGATCACAAAGCACGGGCTTCACAAGAAATATCGTCGTATCATCCTTTACATTCTGACCCGAAAACAGAGAAGCTATTCCGACACTAGTATCAGGAAAATATGTGAAAAGAAGCTGACATTCGATGTGTCCTCCGACATTCTCGACTTCACCGACTTGGCGACAAAAGCAGCATCAGCCGAACCACAAACTCTGAAGCAAGTCGTCGATCTGCTCAGAACCTATGTGCGCGGCTGTGACATTGGGTTGGCCGATGAGGACTTCGACCCTCCAAAGGAGCCACCTGAGACTCTATCCGCCAACTTGCTGAGTCTCTATTTTCCCAACACCCTGTGGATCGCTGAATTGCTGCCGGAGGTGCTTGATGGCAAGAAAGTGCGTTACCAGCGAAAAGCGGTCGGGAAATACGTTCGAAGCGTCGAAAAAAGCGTGCCGTCTGACTACGAGGTCAGTGCCAACAAGCTGATCACCTTCCACTGCCTCCAAGATGGCGAGAACCCGTTTTCGTTCTTGGTGGACGAAGGGACGGCGGAACCGTTCGATCCTGCCGATTACTACTCCATCGATGAAAACCATGAGCGGATTTTCAAGTCGCTGCTCCGGTTCTGCCTGCAGCATAAGCTCTACCAGCATCGCGTGATCTGGAAGCCTCGGGAACGGTTGTTCATTTTCCTTCCTGACGAAGACGAAGATAACGTGCGTAGGATCGATTGGACTGGAAAGAAGAAGGCCACTCGCACTGTATTTGAACGGAAATTCAATCGTAAGCAATCAGATAAGGTGCTTTCCATGCGTCACTTGGGTTTTGCGGTGTCATTTCTGACCATCGAAGGCGAATGGCAGGTCTCGATCACGCCGGAGTGGTTCTTCAGCTATGGCGATGACTACAGACCGTCCTTTTATGGCGACAAGTTGATCAGCGGCCGGAAGCGGATGGAAAAGAATCGATCCGTCTTCGACCAGTTTCGCTTTATTTGCGCATGGCTCAAAGAGATCGATTCGGCTGACCTCTTCGATGAGGGTGCCGCTTCATCGCCGCAGTTGACCTTCGGCCGCATCCTGGATCTGCATGGCGGTCGCCGCCTGAACGAGACGCTGTGGCAACCGTTGGTCGTGCCAGATGAAGACAAGGAGATGGGGCTGGATCTAGCATGAATGTTGAGCACTTGCCTGAACCCAGGCTGCTTTTTGCCGGCGGCACGCATATCTGTCCCAGGCGGGGCATCGCTGAGTATGGAGTGTTCGACCAGACGCAGGCCACCCGGCGTAGCGAAATCTACGTTGGTGGAGTCGGCACGTCGAATTGTATTGACCTGCTTGACGCATGGCTAAAGCGGTGCGGTGGCGTAATCGCTGCGGCGTCAGACGTCAAACAAGAGAATCTCAGGCTCCCCTTCTGCGGGTTCAACAGAAGTCGCGGTTTCGGTGCGGATATGAATTTCTCCGCCGACCTATCACGGACCATTAGGAACTCCGAAGTAAAAGCCATCTTGGATATCAAAGACCGCAAGCAGAGGGTGCGCGAGGCTGTTGAGCTCTACTACGAGCACATCAAGTTTCTTGCACAAAACCGACATGTAGATGTTGTCGTCTGTGTGATACCGAAGAAGCTGTATGAGGGGGTTGCTAGCGAGGACCCACCCCGGGAGCATACTCTGGCAACCGAAGTTGAAGCATATGAAGAGCTGAATTTCAGGCGAGCCCTAAAGGCGAAAGCCATGCCCTTTGCCAAACCGTTGCAACTTGTACTCGATGTTTCTCTCAATGCAGCCAGGGTGGCAGGGCAGCAGGACGACGCGACCAAAGCATGGAACTTCTGCACTGCCCTATATTACAAGTCCGGCCCGACGATTCCTTGGAAGCTCAACCAAGACAATGCTAGGGCGTCTTCCTGCGCCGTTGGCATTTCCTTTTACCGCAGCAGGGACCGCCGGACGCTTAGCACCAGTCTGGCTCAGATATTTGACGAGCTAGGAAACGGATTGATCCTCAGGGGCACGCCAGTAGAACTTGATAAGGACGACCGATCACCGAGACTCTCTGAAGGGCAGGCGCATAGTCTGTTGACAGCCGCTTTGAACGAATACCGTGTAGCATTGAGGAACTATCCAGCCCGCGTAGTAATCCACAAGTCGTCGCATTTCAGTGATGCGGAGATCAGTGGGTTGGAGTCTGCGGCGCAAGAAGTCAATATTGACATCGTCGACTTTGTCACGGTAATGGATTCCAAGCTACGTCTCTTTCGGGACGGCAACTATCCTCCATATCGAGGAACACTGGCCCAGTTGGATGACCACCGTCAGCTACTCTATACGAGAGGTTCCGTATGGTACTACGAGACTTATCCAGGCCTGTATGTTCCAAAGCCGATTGAATTGCGTGTTGTCAAGTCAGAGGAGTCTCCGAGCTATATTGCGAAGGAGGTGTTGGGTCTCACCAAGATGAACTGGAACAATACCCAGTTTGACGGCAAATATCCGGTGACGCTCGGCTGTTCCCGCAAGGTTGGTGAAATCATGAAGTACCTGACGGACAGGGATGCACCTCAGATCCGGTACGGCTACTACATGTAGTGAGTCGGGTCCAGATTGCAGTTGGGGTCGTTGAACGGAACAGAGATTTGGGGTGGTCGCCGTTGGCGGCCACCGGGCTGACCTCAACCCACACAGCAACCACTTAGTGCCTTTGCGTCGCCGGAGGACAGTTCTCCCGAATAGGACGCATGGCACCAGCGCCTACACATCCATTGGACGATGGACGCGGCAAAGAATCAGAGGATTCGGGTTGACCGATCTATCGGCATGCGTCAATCTCAGCAGTTGGCGCCCTACCCCTAGTGTTACAAGAATGCCTGAAATCGATATTGGCGGAACTTCCTACAGCTACGACAGCGCAAGGCAGGTCGATCTCGAATCGCTTGCTGATCGCGTCAAGGCCATGCGAGCCGAAGGCCGCCTTTCGCCCGAGGTCCTCCATCGGATTAGAAAGCACTTCCGCATCAAGAACATCTACCACTCCAACGCCATTGAGGGCAATCTACTAGCAGTGGGCGAGACTAGGCAGGTTGTCGAGTACGGTCTCACCATAACGGGTAAGCCTCTCAAGGACCAAGCAGAAGCGCGCAACCTCTCGCAGGCTCTGGATCTCCTCGAAGATCTGGCTGGCAATCCCGGCACGCCGATCGTCGAGGCCGACATCCGGCAACTCCACGCCTTGGTTCTCGGTGGGATAAGCGAGGAAGCTGGCGCATACCGCTCAGTGCCGGTCGCCATCAGCGGCTCGGACTTCGCGCCACCAGGACCGGAATCCGTTCCCGCTCAAATGGCCGATTTCGGCAGCTGGCTCTCAGAAGCAAGTATTCTGACGGAAAGTGATTTCGCAAGCGCTGCTGGCCTGCTTACCGCCGCTGCGGCTCACACGTGGTTTGTGACGGTCCATCCCTTCATTGACGGCAACGGGCGGGTCGCACGGCTACTGATGAACCTCATGCTGATGCGTCACGGCTATCCAATCGCGATCATTACCAAGGAGGACAGGCTGCGCTACTACGACGCCCTTGAGACCTCTCAAGGTTCCGATCTTACGCCCTTTGTTGTACTGCTCACCGAGTGCATCGAGGAAAGTCTGGAGGAGTACGAGGCCGCTGCTAAGGAACAGCGCGAGCAGATTGAATGGGCCACTTCCTTAGCGGAGAAGTTCACCAAACCTGAACTCAAGCGTGCGGAGAACGAGTACGAGCAGTGGCGACCGGCAATGGAGATGCTCAAAGGTTATCTCAGGGAAACCGTCGAGGCGTTCAATCAGAAGGCAGGCGTGGGAAGAGTCTACCTCAAGGACTTCGGTAATCTTGAGTTTGAGAAGTACTGGGCACTCCGCAGTGGGGAATCTGCTAAGCGCACTTGGTTCCTACGGGTGGACTTCCAACGTGGCGACACCACAGCGCGCTACCTCTTTTTCTTTGGCCACGCAAACTACGCAATGCGCAATCGCTGCCAAGTAACGCTCCACGTCGCTCGCGAGGAGCCGCCGGGCTCCTTCCATTACGAGCGCCTTGAGCACATCAAGTCTTCAAACGTTCCCGATTTGGCTGAAATCGGCTATGAAATCCCCAAGGAGCGCTTTGTCGTCAGGGTTCGCAACGGCCGCTGCCGAACGAGCGGGCTACAGGAGTTTACGTCCCGTTTCTTCACTGACGTGGTGGAAAAGCACTTCGCCAGTTAGGTTGCTGCCATCTATCAATTCCCAAATACCCACTGAACATTTGCACCCCAGTATCTCGGATACAGGTAGGCGCCCGTCATGCGGTAGAAGTTGGTATGGTTGCCGGTGCCGGTGCCGCACGGGTTGCCTTCGTCAAAGACGTTGTTCACGAACACCCGCACCCTGAGCGACTCTCTGGTTCATCCAGGCGATGCACAGGTCGGTGCGCCAGCGATCCGGCACCTTGTCCAGCGGCCGTTCGAGGGGTGAGGTGTAGTAGTTGCCGGTGTAGGCCACGGCACCTGAGGCGACGAACTTGCCGATGTCGGTGACCCATTGGTAGTTGGCCCAGACCGTGCTCCTGCCCTCGGTGATGCGCTTGAGTTGATTGCCGTAGAGGTCAACAGGCGTCCCGCCCGAGGGCAGCGGCGAGGGCACCCATCATTCCCCCTGTTCCAGCAGCTTCGAGACCCTCGCCGCTGTCTCCGAGTCGAGCTTTAGAGCGGACAACTCCCGCCGCAGCCGCTCCCGCTCCTCCGAACGGCCACGCCGGATGCCTTGGGCGATGCCCTCCTCAAACCACTCCTTCTGGATCTTCCTTCCGTTCACCTCAACCAAACTAGCCATCTCATTCTCTCCCTGACTGTCCTCAAATTCCGCCAGCTCGTCGCCACTCCAAGCCTTGTTCGCCCTTCGCAGCGCCAGCGACCACAGGCGCAGCACGTCGCGGAACCCCGCATCGCCCGGATCCGGAAACTCCGAAAGGCCTTGGCCAAGCGCCACATGAAGCGCCGCCGCCGAGGTGCAGCGCAACAGCCGAACTCAAGCCGTCACCCGGTTGCCTGCAGGCCAATCCTCCAATGCCCCAACACTTGCGTCAAGGCGTAGGCTTTTGGCGCATGGGGCCGGCGCCCCTGCCACCACCTCCGGCAGACGACCCAGAAGCCGCCGCACCGCTGCCATCGCGTCTGGCCACCATGCAATTCATGGTGGTCGCCGCCGGTGGCCACTGGGCGAGCCCCAACCCATCCGGCGACCACTTGGTGGCTTTTGCACTGCCGGAAGGCCAGCTCTCACAAGCGTTAACTTTTTTCAAATTTCAAGGGTCAAGCCTTTGGCCGTCCTCAATCCGCCAAAAATTGGCCGATCAGTGGGAATTCCGCGACATCCAAGCCACGCCGGGACAATCTCGCACAACGCGTAGGGCAGTAACGTACAGATTTCCGCTGGTCCGCCAGTCACCATGCCCGCATGGCCAAGCGGACCAAAAAGGGCCGGCGGCGCCACGACGCGGCCTTCAAGAACCTCTACGCCTTCGCGCTGATGGTGTG